>JANXSC010000177.1 GCA_025352845.1 Opitutaceae bacterium | reverse complement strand
CATCGACGATGGCCCAGTCGCCATTCGTCACGCGTTTCGTGAGGTTGCGCACGCCAACCACGGAGGGGATTTTCATCGACCGCGCCACGATCGCGGCGTGGCTGGTCTTGCTCCCCGAATCCATCACCAGCGCCAGCGCCGAAGAACGATCGAGGCTCGCGGATTCCGAGGGCGAGATGTCGCTCGCCACCACGAGGCGGTGTGCGGCGAGGCGCTTGAGCGAATTCTCCGCCTGGCCGAGCAGGTTGTGCAGCACGCGTTGAGTCACATCGCGGAGGTCGGCGGCGCGCTCGCGCAGGTATTCGTCGTCGATGTCGAGAAACGCCTGCACGTAACGCGACGAAATTTTCTGAAAACAGGTCTCGATGTTGCGGCTGGTGGACTCGAACTCGCGGATCGTTTCCCCGATCAGCGCCTCGTCCTCGAGCACCATCAGATGCGCGTCGAAGATCGCGGCCTCTGCCGGCCCGATGTTCTTCTCCACCTCGTGCTTGATTTTGGAAACCTGCTGGCGCGTCACGATCAGCGCGCGGTCGAAACGCGCGGCCTCTTCGGCGCGCTTTCCCGGCTCGACGAGATAACTCGGCACCTCGACATCGCTCTGCACGTAGACGAAAATCTGCCCATACGCGATTCCCTGCGAGGCGGCGATGCCTGCCACGGTGGTTTCGGTTTTCGCAGGAGAGTCCATTATCAAGTTGCCATCGCCGATCGCGAAGGGCTGCGCGTCCGGCGCCCGACGATAACGCGGCGGCGGCGAAGCGGGTCAATTAGGAACTATGTCTTCGCCTCCGAAGCCAGCCGCGCCTCCACCACGAACGCCGACTCGCCCCAGGCAGAGCGAATCGCCGCAATCACGGCAGAGGTTTCCATGCCCCTATGCAGAAGGGCAAAACAGGCGCTGCCGCTGCCACTCATTCGCGACTGCAATCCAAATGCTGATCGCAACTGCTCCAAGAGCACCGGCAGCGCGGGAAATTTCGTGAAGGCCGGTGGCTCCATATTGTTGAAGAGCAGCGCCTCCGCCAGCGCCGCAGGATTGACGAGCCACGCCGCGAGCCGCGCCTCGGCCTCGGCCGGAGGCAGATAGCTCCCCGGCGCACCGGCGGCGAGCCGCGCATAGGCCCACGGCGTCGCGATGCCAAACCCCGGCTTGAAAACCAACACGCGCCGCCCACTCAGCCGGCGCACGGCGTCCGCAGGCAGCGGCGTGATCCACTCGCCGCGACCGCGCATCACGACCGGATCCTCGTGTAAAAACAGCGAACAATCCGAACCGATTTGCGCGACGAGAGCATCGAATTGCGTGCTGCCAAGCGGCCGGCCAGCGAGAAGGTTCAGCCCGCACAGCGTCGCAACCGCATCGCTGCTCCCGCCCCCGAGCCCTGCACCCATCGGGATGCGTTTCACCAGCGTGAACTTTGCGCCGCCTTTCCAGCCGGTAATCGCCGCAAACGCCCGGGCCGCCTTGAGCACGAGATTCGTTTCGTCCACCGGCACCGCCGGTTCGTCGCACGCGAGCGAAAATTCCGCCGCCGGCTCGACGCGCAGCGTGTCGCCGAAGTCGAGCGGCGCCGCGACCGACACGAGATCGTGAAACCCATCCGCCCGCCGACCGGTGACGGCAAGGAAGAGATTTATTTTTGCAGGAGCGAAGATCGAAAGTGGGTTCACCGGACAGGAACCACTGAGGCACACCGGGGCTCACTTATCCAGAAACTACAGATTCTTGCTTCATTCGTGTTCGTTAGTGTCCAATGGTGATTCCCCTCCGATGCCCTGCGAACTCATCCTCGTCCTCGACGCCCAATCTCCGCGCGAAGTCGCGCCCGCGCTCCGCCAGCTCCAAGGCACCGTGCGCTGGGTGAAGGTGGGGCTCGAGATGTTCACCGCCTGCGGTCCCGACTGCGTCCGCGAAATCGCCGGCCTCGGCTTCAACGTCTTCCTCGACCTCAAGCTCCATGACATCCCGAACACCGTCGGCAAGGCCGTCGAGTCCTGCGCCAAGCTTCCTATAGGTATGCTCACGCTGCACACGTGCGGCGGACGCGAGATGATGCAGTGGGCCGTCAAAGCCCAGCAACAGCACAAGCCCGATCTCCTCCTGCTTGGCGTCACCGTGCTCACCTCGATGAGCGCC
>JANXSC010000451.1 GCA_025352845.1 Opitutaceae bacterium | reverse complement strand
GCGGCGGACCACGAGAAGCTGCGGACGTTTTTGTCGAAGGCCCACTTGCCGGCGGGATTCGGCACCTGAAAGCGATTGTCGAACATCGTGAACGGATCGCCGTCGGCGCCGCCGTAGGTCGGGTCCCAGTTGCCGCGGGCGTTTTGGGAGCCGGATTGGTTGAAACCCTTGACCTTGTAGTTTTCGCCGCGGAAGCCCCAGTCGAAGCCCCAGCGCGGAGTGAGCTCCCATTTGTGGCCGAAGAAATAGGCGAACTGCCGCGCGATGGCTTCGTCGCGCACGTAGCCGACGCCGAGCGCGGTGAAGCCTTCAGGGTTGGTGAGTTTGACGGGCCGGCCGTTGAATCCCTCGACGGCGGTGAGCGCGGCGGCGAGCGTGCCGGCGGGAGCCGTGGCGGCCGTGGCGGGAATCCACGTGATCGCGACGGGCTCGGGCTGTTCGGTGAGGGGCGAGGCGGTGCGGCCGCCGCTCGACTGGCGATCGGAGATGCCGGAGTAGCCAAAGAAACCGCCGCCGACAAACGTGTGGCTGCGCCAACGCTTCGTCACGGAGAGCCGCTCCATGATCTCGTCCATGTGTTCGTTGGCGACGCGACCGTTGTTGGTCCAGAGCGCGGCGGGGATGATCTGGGCATTGGGGAGCGAGGAGCTGCGCACGACCTGGCCGACGTTGTTGAGGGCGTTGGCGTTGACGGTGTAGTTGCCGTTGGACGTGACCTCGGCGAGCACGGCGCCGGTCGCGCGATCGGAGAAACGATAGAGGCCGGCGGGCACACGGCCGTTCTGGCCGCCACCGCTGAATTGAATCCCCATCGTGCTGAAAAAATTCGGCCACTCGAGCGAGCGGGGCGTGACGCCGGAACTGGAATTCCAGTCGGCCCAATTGCGGCTGAAGCGCACATTGTTGTTCACCGACCAACCGTCGCCGAATTCGTGTTTCCACTCGACGCCGGTGTAGCGCGAGCGGGAGCGAACGGCGTCGGTCGTGTCGAAGGTGGCGAACTGGTTGTCGGCTTCGCGCGGGTATTGAAACGACGCCTTGGGAAAGAGATTCGTGCTGTAGCGGCTCAGGCCGGGAAACTGTTTCGGGTCCTGCGGATCGCGGGCGAGCAGGTATTCATACCAATGGTTTCGGTCGTCGAGATACTTGCCGTAAATTTTTACCGAGCCGTGGCCGTAGTCCTTGAAAAGATTTCCGTGGAGACCGAAGCCCTTGTTCATCGGGTAGCCTTTGGGTGGGCGATGGCCGTCGGCGTAGCGGTAAAATCCGCCGCCGTTGTAGGTCCAGCCCTTCCAGCCGAGCGGGCCGCCCATGGTGAGGTCGGAGCGGTATTGCGGCGACGCGCGTCCCTCCAGGCCGTAGCGCGTGCGAATCTCGCCGCCGAAACGCGACGTGCCGGTGCGGGTGATGTAGTTGAACGCGCCGCCGGGAGAATTCGACGACGTGATCGAGGCGCTGCCACCGCGCACGGCCTCGACGCGACCCAGCGTGGCATCGGGGCGGTTGAAATAGCCGGCGCCGAAGTTGCCGAAATTGACGTTGGTGAACGGCAGGCCGTCTTCCTGGAGCGAGACGTAGTAGGTGCCGTTGGCGCCGTCGGAGCTGTCGGCGGAGATGCCGCGCGAGTAAACCATGCCGCGGATTTCACCGAGGGAGGAATTCACGAACACGCCCGCGACGTTGAGCAACATGTCGTCGGCGCTGAGCGCGACTTGCTCGGCGAGCATATCGGCGGGGAGCGACGTGATCGCGGTCGTGGCTTTCCTCACCTCGGTGGCATTGAAGACCCCGGTGACGACGAACTCGTCGAGCTTGAGGGCGTCGGCGGATTTGGTCGCGGCAGGCGCGAGCGACGCAAGGTTGGCCGGGGCGGTTTGCGCGGAGAGCGTGGCAGGCACGAAGCGGGCGACAAGGAGCGACAGTGCGAGAAGGAGGCGGGAGGAGGCGGAGGCTTTCATGGGGTGGGGGAACGAGACTGCGGACTATTGAACAGGAGGGCCGGGAAGAGCGGAAAGAGCCGGGGTTTCTATTTTCATACCAATGGCCCGATGCTTTGGGGCGATTGGCTTGATGTAGAACCGGCCGTTGGCCGGTTCTACAGGTTAGGAGCGTCGGGCGATCGGTATCAGATCTTCCGCGCCTTTCGGTTTTGAATTCGGGTGGCGGGGTGCGATGGCGTTATGGTTTCCACCACGCGTCGAGCTTGGCGGTGAGCGATTTCACTTTGGCGGGCTCGGCGGCGGCGAGATTTTTTTCTTCGGTCGGGTCGGTGGCGAGGTTGTAGAGTTCGACCCCGTCTTTCGGCTGATTGGTTTTGTCGGGGACGATAAGCTTCATCTGGCCGTCGATCATCCAGCGCCAACGCAAGCTCGAGGCGGGGACTTCGAGATCGACGAAGTTGTGGGTGAAGCATTCGCCATAGATGGTTTTGCGGGCGGCCACCGCGACGGGATCGAGAAGGTTGAGGCCCGGCAGGTTTTTTGCGGGTGCGATGCCCGCGGCGGTGAGGAGCGTGGGGACGAGGTCGATGGCTTGCGCGAGGTCGGGCGACATCGCGGGTTTCACCTTGCCGGGCCAACGGACCATAATCGGGGTGCGCAGGCCGCCGTCGTATTGGCTCTGTTTCGATTTGGCGTCGAAGCGGCCGGTGACGGGGTGGGTGATCCAGCCGTTATCGGAGAGGTAAACGAAGATCGTGTTTTCTTTCAGGCCGGCGTCGTCGATATGCTTGATGAGTTCGCCGCAAGTTTCGTCGAACCACTCGATCATCGCCCAATACTTCGCGACGGGGAGGCTCGGGGTTTTCTCGCGGTATTTGGCGAGCAGGCGTTCGGGCGGCGTGTGCGGGTCGTGGGGCATCATCGGCGCATACCAGACGAGGAACGGCTTTTTTGCGGTGCGCGCTTCGGTGATGAAATCGTAGATGGGCTGCATGGTCTTGCGGCCGATCTCGAGGCCAACGTCGCCGTGGCGGCCGCCTTTGGTCATGCCGTGCGTGAAGCCGCCGTTGGTGTAGCTCTTCAGCCACCACTTGCCGGTTTGGAGACTGAGGTAGCCTTTTTGTTTCAACATCGTCGGGAGCGTGCCGGCCGAGGCGAGGTGGCGGCTCATCACGTCGCGACCGGCGTCGAACGCGGGGCTGGTGTTGAATTCGCGCGGCGTCATGCCGGCGGGGATCGGCGGGTCGTTGCTGGTGACTTTGTGTGCGTGCGGATACTGGCCGGTGATCATCGTCGCGAGACTTGGGCAGCAGAGGCTGCTGACATCGTAGCCGCGCTTGAACGTGAGGCTCTCCTTCGCGAGGCGGTCGAGATTCGGGGTTTGGACAACCGGATGGCCCATGAAGCCGTAGTCGCTCCACAGCTGATCGTCGGAGACGATCAGCACGATGTTGGGCGGCGGGGTGACGGCGGCGGCGCGGAGCGCGGCGACGGGGAGAATGAGAAACAGTGCAAGGAGGAGGTAGCGCATGGGTGGAGTGATCATTTGGCGGCGGCTTTCAGTTCGGCGAAGCGGGTGCGAAGCGAGGCGAGTTGGGTGGCGCGCGCGGGGTCGGCGGCGAGATTGTTTTCCTCGAGCGGATCGGCGCGGAGATCGAAGAGCTCCTCGTGTTTGAAATCGGGCCACCAGATGTATTTTACGTCCTTCCGCACGAGCGCCTCGGAGGACGGGATGAAGGTGATGTCGCGCACCGTGGCGTGCTCGTAGAAAAACTCGGTGCGCCACTGGGGCGGCGTGGCGGCGAGGTAGAGCGCGGCGATGTCGCGGCCCTGCATGCGGGCGGGGGCGGGCGTGCCGGTGGCGGCGAGAATCGTCGGCGCGAGATCGACGTTCAGGGTGAAGGCGTCGTTGATGGTGCCGCGTTGAGCGGCGGGCAGGCGCGGGTCGCGGATGATCAGCGGCACACGAATGCTCTCTTGGTAGGGATACCATTTGTCGGCGAGGCCGTGCTCGGCGTGGAAGTAGCCGTTGTCGCCGGTGAAGATGATGAGCGTGTGGTCGAGGGTGCCCTGCGCTTTGAGTTCGGCGACCAGGCGTCCGCAGACGGCATCGAGCTCGGTGGCCATGCGGTAGTAATTTTTCATGTATTCCTGGTAACGCGCGGGGGTGTCGAAGCGCCATTTCCAGCGGTTGCGGCCCTCGTTCTTGTCGTTCGCGAGGAAAGGCGGGAGCCGCTTGAAGTGCGCGTCGGTCGCGGTCTTCGGCACGGGCACGGTTGCGTCCTGATAGAGCGCCATGCTCTCGGGCTGCGGGAGATATTGTTTTGGGTTTTGGTCCTCGGCGTGGGTGGCGATGAAGGCGAGCGTGAGCACAAAGGGTTTTTCCTTCGGGCGCGTCCGAAGAAATTCCATGGCGTCGTTTTCGTTTTT
>JANXSC010000420.1 GCA_025352845.1 Opitutaceae bacterium | reverse complement strand
CGTCGGCGTGGCGCCGCTCATGGTTGCCACATCGCTCACCAGCGGCACGAAGGACTGGAAGCGGCTGATCGAGGCCACCCCGGCGGCGGTGTTCCAGGCACTGAGTAGCGCATACGCATTTGCGTACTTAGAGACCAAAGCGGAAGTCACCGCCACCGCGTTGTAATTCCGGAAGACCGGTTGCAGGGCCGGGACGGCGGCCGAATTCAACACGCTCGCGCCCGACAAGCCTTCCTGCCAGAAAAGCTGGCCGGAGCCGATCGTGCCCGAACTCTTCTTCGTCGCGGAGCGCGTTAGCGGCAGCGACCGTCCCGTGCCGAGATCCAGCAGGACAAAATTGTCGGTGAGCACTCCAGCGGAGTCTTCGGTAAAGAGAGCCCAATTGCCGGAAAGGCGTGGCCGCGCCTCATTCGCCGCAGTGTTGGTGAGACGCGTTTCAATCGAGCGCCGCAGATCCATGCCGTAGATATCCACCTGCGTATTGCGGTTGTCCTGCCACACCACCCAGTTGCCATCGATATCCGGCGCGTATTGCCCGAATCCGTTGTTCGTCAGCCGTCGCTGCTCGCCACTCTCCAAGTCACGGAAATAGATCTCGCCAAACCCGACGTCGCGGAAGTCCTGCCAGACCACGCGGCCGGCCCGAATCGCTGGATCGAGCTGATCGGCTGCCGTGGCATTCACCGTGAATCGCTGCGAGGTTTCCAAATTGGCGGCTTCGAGCTGCCAAGGCGCGTTAGGATTCGAGATATCCTTGCTCTGCCAGACAACCCACGGCCAATCGATCACCGGGTTGATTTCATTCCGGGTCGGAGTGTCCGTCAGCGGAATAATCACACTTGGAGCCGTCAGGTCGACGCGCGAGATGTCCCAATTGCCATTCTCGCGCCGGCGTTGCCAGACGACGTGACGACCGTCGGTGCGCGGATTCTCCTGATTCAGCACGTCGCTGGTGATGTTCAGGACCGGCCCGCCGGCCCCGCCGACATTTCGTGCCCGAATGTTGGGCGTGCCGGAACCGCGTTCCTGCCAGACGAGCCATGCGCCGCGCGCGTCCGGCTTTTCGGCCCCATCACTGAGCGCCGTCATCGCCGTCGGCGTGGTCACCAGTTCGTCAATCCGCACCAGCTGGTTGATGAACGTGAAGTTCCCAAGCGCATCCGTGAGCTTGACGCGCACCGTATACCAACCCGGCAACTGGAGGACTCCGCTGGCGTCCTTCCCATCCCACACGAACGAGATCGTTGTCCCCTGAACTCCCGTGAACGTCCGGCTCAGCACTTGGGTCAGTGAACTGAAATCGGAACCGTAGGCGGGATCGTAAAGCCAGGACCAGCTCGACGGTGCTGTATCGAGTTGCCAGACACCGCCACGCCGGGCAAGGAGCTTGAGCGTCTGCGCTCCGACGGTGGGGGCCGGCAGATCGAATGATGTTCCGGGCGCGGCCTCGGCGCGGTAGAAAGAGTTGTTCGGATTCCAGCGATACAGTTCGACGCCCGGCGCAGTGACGGTGAGCGAGGTGATCGGATACCGCGTGGGCACCGGAGGCAGACCGGCGAGAACGAACGGAGCGGCATTCGCATCGACCACCCAGGACACACTCAGCGCACCGGTTGTGGCGGGATAAGAGCCATATTGCGCACGCGCGAGGACATCCAGCGCCACATTGCCGCTCAGACCGCTGAGGCTGATGGGGGCGGAGACCGCTTGTTCGGCGCTCCAGGCACTGCCGTTGAGCCGATATTTGTAGAAATCGACGTTCATGCCGCTGACGGCAAGGGCAGTCGTGGTCGATGGCGTCGGCGACACCGGCACGCCGGTGATCGTCGGCGACACCCGAATGCCGCGGAACACGTCGATCGCCGCATCGGTGGCGATGCTGGAGGAGGCAACCGGGATGTTCATGTCGATCCGCGTCGGACGGAACGAGAGCGCGTCGCCGATCAAGGTAAGCGAACTAGAGCGCACGTCGATGAGGGCAAAAGCCGGACCCGACCCTTGCAGGATCACGGCCGCGGTCTGCGTGGCCTCGACGTTTCCGGCGCTATCGGTGGCACGGAAACGGATGAGATGCGTGCCTGTCGTGGTGATCTGGAAAGGAATAGCGGGGTGGAAGGCCGTCTCGCTATCCATGAAGTATTCGATGTTGACCGGGCTCGCGTCCTCCGACGTGAAGTAAAGCTGGGTGTCACGCGTCACATAGTAGTTCGACCCGCTCTGTGTGACCTGGCCCACAAAGCGCAGCCGGGTGACCGGGGGCTGCGTATCGGGTGCCGCGATCGCATAGGTGAACGTATAGGTGTAAACGCCCGGGCCCACGACCTTGTCGAAGAGATTCAGATACGTCAGCTTGAAGTTGTCGCTGGGACGGTAGCGGATGTTGGTCCAGACATTGTGCAGGTTGATCACCTTGCCGTCGTTGCGCACCACCCGCTCGATGTTGAGCTTGGCCTGACCGGGATCCGTCAGCCGGGCATAACCCCACCCTTCAAACTGCCGGTTCACGGTCACTACAAATGTGCGATTGGCCAGCGGCGTGGTGACGGACGCATTGGCCTCGAAGTTGACCGGGAGGATCTGCCCCTGGCTCTCGAAGAGAGTGTCGGGCAGTTGATTCTCGTCGCGATCCGTGTCGGCCAGGAAATCGAGGATCTGGTCCCGCCCGGGGTCATCATTGATCACCTCGTGGGCAATGAAGTGCGCCTCCAGAGTCTTGATCAGGGACGTGGAAAGGCCGCCCAGTTCGTCGCTGTGTGTGTAGCTGGCCTTGAACTCGATGAATTCGCCGGAGAGCGAGGTGATCATGTCCCAGGCGCCCTTGCGGGTCTCGCCGGGCTGGATGTCGCCGAGATTGACTTGCAAGCTTGATTCGTTGAGCGCCGAATCCTGCACCCGGACGCCGAGCAGCCGGGCGACGAGAATGAGCCCGGCCTTGTTATCAACGATCTTCGGCTGCTGCGAATTGATGCGAACCGACTTCGCCGGGCCGTAGCCGGAGTTCTTGACCAACACACCCAGCGTGAAGGGAATAGGGCTTTCGATTTCGGGCGTAAACGGGTCGTCGCCTTGGACGTCCCTCGGCTGGAAGTAGCGGATCTCCAGCTGAGGCTCGGGCTTGACCGTGATGTTGTCCGGGATGGCGAAGAAAACAGTCTTCGGGATTTCGACGCCGCCCACCTTGCCGCTCATGTTCACGCCGACCTCATACTTCTTGCCTTGAGGCAGAATGCCACCCGCACCGGGAGTGGGAATGATAAACCACTTGATGATCGCCGTCTTGGTCGGACCGATGACACCGGTGCCATCGGTTGCATTCACGTCGGACAGGCGCGGGCGCTGGATAAAGAAGAAACTACCGACATCGCGCGGCACACCGTTGAACAGATCGCTGGGGTCCGAAAACGTTAGCCGAGCGCTGAAATCAGTGATCGGATCGCCGCCCAGGTTGTTGGTGATTTCAAGTGTGGCTTCAAAGCCGACCCGCTCGAACGCGAGTTCCTGCTGGATAACAATCTTCACATTCGCGCAGACGCCTTGAAACTGTTGTTGGGCCGATGCGGAGGCGGCGAGACCCATCACCGCGAGCGCGATGACGAGCAGCCTCGCGCACACTGATCGCCCGACTGTCGGCCGTCCCGAAGCGCTGCGACGCCGCGGCCCCGCATAAAGGGGTCGGGCAACAGTGAGAGCCGATGGGATCGCCGGTTTCATCGTGCGATTTCCCTCTGGGGGCTGAATCGGAAACTCGGCGCCGGCTTGAAACATTGATCCTGGGTCATCACGCCACCGGCATAGATCACCGTGTCGTTGTCCATGTGAAGTCCGTACACTTGATGATGACCCGGCAGCCGTTCATTGCCCGTGACCTCGTGCAGTTTCCCGTCCACACCGTGCAGCCAGTCGCCCACTTTGACGTCGACGGCGAACACCCAGCCGCGGCCGTCCACCCAAACATGATGGTCATGCGTCAGGCGCAGCTTCATCTCCGGGGCGTTGGCCGTCTCGCGCGGATGGAACGTGAGTTCCCGAAGGTGATCAGAACTCAAGATCATCACTTGGGCGATGATGTCGGTCTGCCCGGTTGAACTCGCCAGCAATCGATCGCCCTTGCCCAGCAGCTCGATGGGTTTCGTTGTACCGTCTGGCAGTGTGACCGGTGTTCCGGCGACAAAGCACCCGGCGCTGGCAACGGCCCAGGCTCCACCACCAAAATTACCCGGAGCACCGGCGGTCCCACCACCACCAACGCCACTACCTATGCTACTGGTGCCCTGGCTTGTGGGCAACTGGGCGAGAGCGCAGGCGATCGCCTTGATGATATTGGCCGCCTTGCAGACGATATCGATGACTTTGACCTTTCCCTTGATATCGATCTTTTCGAGGGCTTTATCACACAACTTTTTCCCGACCGTTCCAATCAGGCCGCTTCCGAACCAACTATCGGGGCACTCACCGTCACAAACGAACGCCAGCAGCGCATCCACGTCGATGGTCGCGTTGACTCCGAGAGTGAATTGCGTCCCGGTCACGCAATCGATGTACGCCGCGGCCTGCAAAGTAATCACGCCGTACTTCATATTCTTGTAGCAGTCGTAAATATCCTTCGCCGTGTCGAGGGCGCCGGCTGCCCTCGTGGGAACAGCGGATCCACCACTGATGCTGCCGGGTTGGGCCGAGGCCGCCCGCGGAGGCGCGATCGGCAGGTCGGAAATCGCCTTGCCACTGTTGATCGCATCCGAAATCGACCGGACCACGTTCGCGAGGCCCGCACCCGCGGCGGTCGCATCGGTCGGACCGAAATATTCGAAGAAGATCGGAATCTCGACCGTCTGCTGCGCCAACAATTCCGGAATGTAGGTGACCAGCGGCGTGGCTCGCATGGTCGGCATGTCTCCGCCTGAAATGACCACGCCAAACGCGCTCCGCAGCCCTTCGTTGCGCAGGGTGTAGAGCAGCGTACCCGACCATCCGGCCTCGACCCGCAGGGTCTGGTGTGGCGGCGACAGGACCATGTTGGGAATCGGCGTCCGGGTTTGGAACGTCTGCTCGAGCTTGATCTCGTAGTAATCGGTGAACGCCACCGGCACGACGGAGAACTTTACCGTGACCATGCTAATCCAGAGCTCGGAAGCCACTCCCACGGTCTGGTTGGGAACGACGGTGACGACGCCCTGTGTAGCACCGTGCCCGGGTGCGCTGGTCTTCCACTGCCAGGCCCCTTCCATCAAATCCGTGACGGTGACCTGCCCATTGGCATCGGTGAGCACCGGCCCGACCTCGGTACCGAGCGTGGCGTTCCTCATCCAAATCGAGGTGTTCGGCACGGGATTGTTGAAGGTGTTGATAATGGAGAACTGCACCGAACCCTTCTGCTCGGACGTGACGGTCGCGAAAAGATTGAGCCGATAGTCTCCCACCGAATTGGCGCCCTTGATCAGCAGGAAGTCGTTATAGAAGCCCACCGCCGTGGCGGCCGGCGGGACAAACACAACGGTGAAGCTGCGCGTGCCACCGACGGGAATGTCTGACATCGGAATGATTCCTCCCGCTCCCGGGGCCTGGCTCGCCTGCACCTGCATCCATGACACACCCGCCGGCGGCACGAGCGTTACGCCCGTGAGCGCCCGCAGCCCGCGGTTCTGCACAGTGACCTCCACGCTCTTCACGTCGCCGCGGTTCACGCCGGCCTCCGCATATCCAGCGGCCGGTGACGACGTGGTGAGAACGGCCAGGGCCGGGCGGAACGACACCGTGCCCGTCAACTTCGTCGACGCCCCCTGCGCGGTGGTAAAGGTGAACTCAATCAGTGCGTCGTCGGGCGCATCGAGGGCCGCTTGCAGGCGGAGGGATATTTTCGCCTGGCTCTGCGCGGCAATGCTCGCGGGCAGCGCCACCCGGGCAACTCCCGTGAGCGATGCCACGGGCACCTCGGAGCCATTCACAATCCGATAAGCCCGGAACGAGAGGCCCAGCGTCGTGAGGGCGAGGTCGCCTGGATTCAGCAGCGAGATATCGAAATCGAGCAGGTCGTTCTTCGACATGACCGCCTGCACGAGGGCGGGGTTGGCAAACATCCGATAAAAACTCACGCGCGCCTGATTGAGCTGATCGACGACGTCCGGATGGGCCGCCCAGATCACCATGTCGCCCGCGAGACCCACACTCGGCGTGTACGAATACTGGTACGCGCCGTTGGCGTCAGTGACCACCGGCTGGTAGATGACCGCTCCGCGCACGCGGATGCCGATTCGCAGCGGGACATTCGCCACCGGTTGTCCAGAAGTGCGACTGAGAGCCTGGCCGGTGATGATAACGGGTTGGTTGTCCGAGTAGGCGGGTTGTCCGACCACCGAAGAACCGTAGTAAGGCGTGACCAACAATGAGGACAACATGGTGCCTTCGAGCGGGCCGGCCACCCGCTCCTGCGTGCTCCCAACCGAATTGTAGATGACCTTGAATTTGGCGCGGAAGGACACCGCCTGACCGCCCAGGCTTTCGGGGATGAGCACCCCTCTAAATGGAATGCTGACCGAAGCGCCCGGAGCCACGCGCAGGAAGGCGTCACCGTTTTGATTGGTCGTGGAACCAGCCACCGAAGCTTGGAACCGGGTCGATGCCACGAGCACACCGTCGTTGGAGACAATCAGCATCTCAAGATCGCCCGGCAGGGTGTTTCCGCCGCGCGTCAGCACGAGGTCCGCCGCCGCATATCCCCGATTGAATACCTGCACCGTGAAGTCGCTCAAACCTCCTGCCAGCGGCGGCGTGTCCACACTCACGTTCATCATCAAGCCGGATGGGACCGCGGCAACGGCGGCGTCCTTCACGAAGCGATACTGCACCGTGCTGCCACCTGCGTCGGGCGTGCCCGTCAGCGTAATGGCGGCGGCCTGGCTCGCACCCGGGGTGACCGGCGCCGGCGCTACCACGTTCAGCGTCTTCGTTTCGCCCGGGGCCGCCGTCGTCGGCACCGTGAACAACACCTGCATCGGCGCCTCGCCCACGACGGCGCGAATAATCTCGCCACCGCTAAAGGACACACCCTGCGAGGCCGTCGCACCGATCGTGAAAACAATACCGTAGCTGTCAAAATAACGCACCACCGACGGCTGCGCGCCGGCCGCGGTCGGGTTGAGGTTGATCACCGCCGCAATCGGCTGGACGACCAGGTTGCGGGCCGAACTTTCCTGCGCCGACGCATTGATCGCAGTAACGAGGTAGCTTACCGGCTGCCCACCGGCGGCGAGAGAATCCGTGAAGGTGAGCGCTGAAAGGGGGGCGGCATTTTGCTTCGTGCCATTACGGTAGACGTTGTAGCCGGTGGCGGTAGCATCGGTCGACGTCCACGACAGCGTGGTTCCGGTTACGGAGTCCACGATCGCGCGCAGGTTCGCAACCGCACCGACGAACAGCTGGATGCTGGCGTTCGGTCCCTTCGCCTCGTTGCCCAGGGTGTCCGCCGCGGCGATCGCGTACGTCATCACGCCCCGTGGCGGCGAGTCGACAAAGCTGGTTGCGCCGGAGTTATTGATCGTCGCGATCGCGACTGCATTGCGGTACACGACCCATTTTGCCGGCGTCTCACCCGCACCCACGGTCCAAGCAATATTGATACCGCTGACGCCCAGCGTCGCGGTCGTCGTGGTGGGCGCCGGCGGCGGCGTGCGATCAGACGTGGTCGCTCGCACACTGGAGGGCCCGCTCTCGGCTCCGAGACGGTAGGAGGTCACCGCATAGCGGTACGCGCCGTCGGCCGGCGGCAGATCATCAACCGTCAAAGCCGTGATGTCGGGCGCGTCGGGTGTCGCGAGCGTGGTCGGAACCACGGCGCTGGCACCAGGCTCACGGTATAACCGATAGCTTTGCGCCCGGTCGACGGCCGACCATGACACCCGGATGTAGCCGCCCTTGAGTGGCAGAACCGTCACATTCGTGGGAATCGCCGGAGCGGTCGGCGTGGCCGTATTATAAAGCTCTAGCTTATCTCCCTTGGTCAAAACCGTGCCGGCATTTCCAACGGTATCCACCACATTAAGGAGGAACGTGCCAAAGCCGTTGTCCATGGCCGCAGTCAGCGTGATCTGACCGCTCCAGTTGAGTCCGCTTCCGGTCAGCGAGATCGGCACGGCTGAGCCAACCGGCGGCGAGAACGCGAGCGTGGGGACCGTCCCGACCTTCGGCAGCTCCGACAGGACCAAGCTGACGGAGAGAGTGACATTGCTTGTCGTCTGAATCGGGCCGGCCTGGCTTGGGGTCAGTATGCCCGTTGGCTTGGTCACGTCGAAGATCAAGGCGGGGCCCGTCGGAGGGCCGGTGAAGGCGTTGCCGGCAAGGTCGGTGCCGGAGATTCCGACGGCCGCGGTTCCCGTGCTGGCCACAAGGCTCGTTACGGGGAAGCTCGCTGTGTAGTTGTTGCCACCGGCCGCCGTGAGCGTAACCGCCACGAGTCCACCGCCCGCGGGCCGCATCAGCATCAGCGGCGCGGAAGCCAGTGCTTCGCTCGCGGTGACGATGATCCCAAGTGTCCCGGGTCCCATCGGCATCGACTGATTATAGGCGATCGTGAACGAGGGCGGCGTCAGATCGACATTGAAAGTCCGGATATTGGAAAGGACGCTCGCGTTGCCGGCATCATCGTAACCCACGACGGCGAAGTAAAGCAGGCCGTCAGGAACGGTCTTGAGGTTCATCGACGTGCGCAAGGTCGCCACTGACTGGCCCGTCGCCTGAGCTGAAGAGTTGAACGGCGCATTACTCCAGAAAACGCGGAAAAGAACCGGCACTTCCCCTGAGGTCGGAAGCGACCAATCGATAAACAATCCGTCCGTACTGTTAAAGACGATGGGAAGAAGCGTGACGGCCACAGGTGGGCCGGAATCCACATTCACAAAGACGGAGGTGGATGGAGTCGCGCCGGTCGAGTCGATGGCAGAAGCGGTGATTTCGTTGGTGCCTTCGAGGAACAACACACCCGGCGCGGTGAAGGCTCCGGCCGCATTGGCCACCACGGAAGCAACCACGGAGCCATTGCGATAGATCTTGATATCGCCGAGGGGCTCCGCCGTGCCGTTGACATCAAGATGGTTGACCGTCGATTTGGCGCCGTCTGTCGGCGACGTGATGACCGGGCGCGGCGGCGGGGTGGGATTGACCACCACATTGAGGAGGCGCGTCGCGAGATTGCCGGCCGAGTCGAGCGCCGCCAGCTTCACCGCGTGGGTGCCGGGCGTGAGCAAACGGATATCCCAACGGATGCTCAGCGGCGAGGTCGCCGAGGTGGCGACGACCGCGCCGTCCACCGAGAACCTGAGCGAGGTCAACGGCAGTGCGCTGCTCCCGGCGCCGCTCACCGTTATCGGCCGGTTGATGGTCTGGCCCTCGGTGAGCGAAAACGAGGTAATCAGCGGTCCCGACGTGATATAGGTGGTCGTGAACGAAACCGACGGACTCACGACGCCGGTCGGGCTGCGGAACTGGGCGAAAAGCGTCTTCGTGCCTCCGCCCGGAGACAGGGGAGCGACGACCGGCCAGAAAGCCGTGTTGAACAAATCGGAGGAAAGCGCGCTGTGCGGCACGTCGACAAACAACACGCCGCTGAAGCTGGAGTCCTCGCTGATCCGATAGCCCGTGGCGTTGAGCGACGCCACCTGCATCGGAAGATTGGTTACGCCCGTCGTGGTCGCGCCATCGGCGGACCGCAGCCCGCGGGTCAGGATGGGTTCGCCCGCCAACGGACTCGACGCGTTGACCGGGCCGGTCAGAGAGTTGGCGATGGCCGTGGCATCGGCGGTGCCCCACCAATTGCCGATCGCGGTCAGGGTGCTGCCGGCGACCGCCGCGGCGCTGGCATCGTTGTTGCGCAACACCGAACCCGTCAGCGTCAGCGAGGCTCCACCCGTCACACTTGCGCCCACGGCATTGTTCGAAAGGTAAGCCAACGGAGTCGTGAGCGTGACCACGCCGGTGAGGCTCAGGCCAGCGACCTCGTTCCAAGCCGCGCCCAACGTATCCACCGTGTGCGTTCCACCGGTGATCGCGAGTCCCTTGCCGTACTTGATCCATACGTTCCGCACAGTCGAGGAGCGCGTGAGGTCCGCCAGGGTGATGCCATTCCACGCGCCGCGTGCGCGAGCGCCGTTATTCAAATCGGCCAGTGAGGTGAAAATGATCGGGGCAAAAATGGTGCCGTCGGCCACCAACCGGCCTGCGCTCACGGTGAGGCTGGCGCCCGGACCGAAGGCGACCACCGTGCCAGGCGGGACGGTAAAGGTCGCGCCGCCGCCGATGGTGAGCGGTTGGGTGATGATCAGGACCGAATCGCTCGCGGTGAAATCCGTCGTGAGCGTGCCCGAAAGCGGATCGGTCCAGGGCTTGGAATTGACCGCGGTCAGACTCTGGCCGAGCCGGTTATAGCCGACGACGGCATAGTGGTAAGCTTGCGTGCGATCGAGTCCGGTTTCGGCATAAGTCCGCACTGTGGTGTCCGTAAGCGTCGCGATGGGGGTCAACCCCGCAATCGAACTGAACGCCGACGAACTGCGGTAAATCTTGAAGCCGCTGAAGCCGATCAGGGCCGTGGGATCGAACGTCCACGTGACGCTCGACGCATTGGTCGAGGTCGCCGCCACATTGAATGCAACCAACGGCGGCACGGTGCTCGAGATACGCACGGTGAACGGCGTTGCGGTCGTCGCCGCATTTCCCACGCTATCCACCGATACCACCGCCGTGAAGTAGTCGGTGTCGAGGTTCAGGCCGGTGAAGGAGTAACTGCGGGCGCTGGCCGCGAGACTCGTGATCGGCGACAGCCCGACAAGTGAGGTGAACGTGGACAGCGAACTGTAGACGCGGAAGGACGCGAGATCGGCCGGCGCCGCGTAGGCCGCCCAGTTGACGATCGCCGAAGTCGCGGTCACCGCTCCGGCGGTGAGGGTCGGTAGCGCGGGCGGCGTGACGTCGACCGTGAACGAATAAACTTCCGCCGTCGTCATCACCCGATTCTGGGTATCCTGCGCGATTGAAACGCGGACGGAGTAAAGTCCGCCGTTGCCCGCCCCAATGACAATCGCCGGAACCACGTAGGTGGCGGCCGCCGACCATGTCCCTGCCGTGGGCACGGTGGGGATGCTCGAAGCGTTGGAACTCAACAGTTCGACGATGGGTTTGACCGCCTGGTTCATCGCCCGATCAAAACGCAGCGTGATCTGGAAATTCGTCGTCGCGGCCAAGGGGTTGCCCTGGTTCGTCGTGACCTGGGCGACGGAAGGCTTCAGCCCCTGTGACTTGTACTCGGCCACGTAAGCAAACGCGGGCGGGTCGAGGGTCGTGAACGTCCTCGTGAGCGTCGACGACAAGCCGACCTGCGTCCCGTTGAGTAGGAAACGGACAAAGACGTACTCGCTATCGGCGCCGGCCGAGACCGGGGTCGGCGCCACGATGGTGGCGGTCTGGCCATTGCTAAACGTACCACCGCCGGTCACGGTCGCCACGGCTGCCGGCGATGTCGCCGTCGTCACCACGTGTGTCGGGTTGGCCTCGACAAAATTCGCCGTGATGGTGCGGGCCGAACCGGCCGTGAATACCAGCGGTGAAGTCGAACCCAAGTTCGTTACGCCCTCGGTCCAGTTCGCGAACAGATATCCCGGAACGGGCGCGGCGCTCAGGCTGACATTCGCCCCAAGCACGTAGCTGCCCCCGCCGGTCACAATTCCCGTTCCAGAGGGATTGACCTGCGTCGAAATATTAAAGGTGGGGAAAGCGAACTGGGCCGTCAGCGCGCGATCGGAGAGCAGGGACGAGGTGTAGCTTGCATTCACCGACCGGAGGAAAGCGCCCTCGAACCAACCGAGGAACAGATAGGGGGCGTTGGCCGTCGCCGTGACAGTACGGCTGCTTCCCTGCGGGAAGGTGCCGCCACCGGAAACCACGCCGCCCGCCACCGGGCTGGCGATGACGGTAATCGTGTAAAGCTGGATGATGCTGAACGGAACCGTCGCAACATTGTTGGTCTCAGCCGCAGTGTGACCCGACAGATTGTATTCAAACCGCTGGGCCTGGGCGTCAGCGGTGACTTCAATCGAATATTGCCCCGCCGTCGTCGTGGCAAAGGTGGCCTGTCGTGCGAGGGTCGTGTTCGCCGCGATGCTGGAGGCGACGGGCAACAGGTTGTTCACCAGGATCACCGCGGACGTGTTGTTCCGCACGATGAAGCGCTCGGAAAACCCGGCCGTCGCCACGCCGGTGCCGCGGTTGGCTAGGCTCCAAGTGGCCGTGCGATTGCCGCTGCCGTCCGGATCCGAAAGCGCCAGGCCCTCAATCACGAGATCGGGATAGGTGGCCAGGCTAATGAGGATGGGCGTAACCGATACCGTCTCATTGTCACCTTCGAGGACGAATTCGTTCACCGTGTTCGTGTGGTCGGTGCGCACGATCACATAGTAGCTGCCACTGATCCCGTCGGGAATGGTGACCGGAGTCGAATTGATTGTATAGAACGACCCGGCGTTAAGCGGCCCCGTGTGCGGGAACACCCCGAGCTCGATATCGTCGCTGTTGCCGTAAACCGTATCGGTCGAAAGCACGACGCGGTCGATCCAGGTGACACCCGGGGTCGCCAGATTTCCAACGTTGTCGACCCTGAAGCTGAGCGTGGTGGCGTCGCCACTCTTCAAACCGGTCGCCGGCGGCGGAGTCAGACTCGTTACCTGAAGGTTAGGGAATGAAATATCCCCCGTCGGCACCACGAGCACGTCCAGAATATAGTCCGAAGCAAGGCCACTGGTGTCGCCGGAGGTTCGCACCAGCGCGTAATAGATTCCCGTGACGGAGAGCGACACCTGCGCCACCCCATCACCCGTACGACCACTACCGGACTCAACCATCAGGATTCCGGCCGCATCGTAGAGTGATACGATCGGTACGAACGTGCTCTCAACAGGTTGGCGGGTACTCAGGAACACCGTGGTTCCCGCCTGGAGGGTGCCAAGCTTGATGTAGTCAAGATCCCCCGCCACGCGGGATATGCCCGCCATGGATCCACGCGTCGCCGTGCCACTGGTCGCAAGCGTCATCGTGGTGGCGGTGGCAATGCTGTTGTTCGGCTCAATTTCCACCTGCAGATCGCCGCGCATCACATAAACGCGGAATCGATATTCGCCATTGTAGCCGTAATAGACACCCACGCGCAGCGCATACGCGCCGGTATCCGCCGCTGTGAACAAACTGAACGCGAACTGTCCGGTGTAGTCAGCGGTCAGGGACGCAAGGCTGACGCCGGAGGGACTGAAGAGCTGGTAGGAAAGGGCTGTCCCGCCAGGATTCCCCGGGACCTCACCCATGATATAGACCTTGTCTCCCGCTTGGAGATTGAAGCTCCAGAAATCGACATCGGAGTTGTTCAACAGGTAGCCGCGACCACTGGCGTTATATAGGTTCGGTTGGGAACCCGCGAGGGCGAGCGGCGTGGCGGTTGCCTGGGTGCCGTTCGGTTCGCTCTCGTAAGTATAGCCGGCAATCTGGCCCACCGAGAACGTCCGGATGTAAACAGGCGACAGGGCGTTGGCATATTTGTCGCGCAGGCCGGGGAACGCCCGGAACCGATAGGAACCGACCGGAAGGGAGGCGCCATTGGCCGTACGCAGGCTGGTCGTAACCCCGGACGAATAGGCCGACACGGCGACGAGTGGGACGATCACATCGTCGAGGGTATCGAACGTGCCATCGGGGCCGGCCGCCCGCAGATCATAATTGGCCATGTTGTTCACCGTCGTCGCGTCCATGTCCTCCGAGAACGTGAGACTGAACCGGTCGAACAAGTCGGTAATCTGGGTATTCTGAATGGGAAGCGTGTCGGCGATGATAGAAGGCGCCTTGGTATCGGCCACCGTCAGGGCCAGCCGATACTGCGCAAACAAGTCGGCGCCGCTGCTCGCCCGGATTCGCGCGTAGTAAGTGCCGGCCTTACCGGCCGGAATG
>JANXSC010000398.1 GCA_025352845.1 Opitutaceae bacterium | reverse complement strand
CCATCCAGGACATGCTCAACGAACGCCCCCGCAAAATCCTCCACGACGCCTCCCCCGCCGAGCGTTTCCATCAGCTCCTTATATCAAACCCTAATTCGAATTGATCCTTGAATGCGCCATGCGAACCACATCTTCCTCGATACCTCCGTCACGCTGCCCAACGGGCAGGCCAACCCCAACCTCGGCCGCCCCTACGCCGTCTACGGCCTCTCCAACTGGCGCGACCGTTTCGAGGCGCGCGAGGCCGCGCACGCGACAGGCTTCCTCCGCTACGACTTCAAGGACCTCAACCGCGGCTGGGCGCGCTGGCTCGGCCGCC
The DNA here is from genome assembly GCA_025352845.1 of Opitutaceae bacterium. Taxonomy (GTDB): domain Bacteria; phylum Verrucomicrobiota; class Verrucomicrobiia; order Opitutales; family Opitutaceae; genus ER46. Next base: position 11,532 of record JANXSC010000398.1, on the reverse strand, counting down.
ACTCGCTCACCGGCCTCTACGAGGAGAGCCGCGTCAACGTCCTCGACCAGCGGCCCGTGACCTCGACGCTCGGCGAGGCGCTCGATGCCACGACGACCGGCGACCTCGGCATCAACACGCGGCGCCCCGGCATCCTCGTTTACATGGGCCCGTCGATCATCGGGAACAACAACCCGCTCCGCCTCCAGCCCATCCAAGTCCCCGCGATTCAGGCCGGGCCGATGATCCCCGTGAGTTATTTCCGCCGCGCCGGCAACGCCACCGATCCCGGCGACTTCGCCTCCGCGCCCTCGACGCTCATCGATCTCGCCGGCCCCGGCACCGCGGCGCGCGAAGTGATTAAGTCCCAGGCGTTCGTGCTTCAGAGCAACTGGCTGCTCGATCATCTTGTCACCACGCTGAGCTGGCGGCGTGACGAGGATTTTTCCGCCAACACCAGCACCGCCTACGCGGTCAACCCCGCCAACCCGCTCGATCCGGGCAAGACGCGTTTCGGCTTCGGCGACTTCGCGCTCTTCGATCGCGAGCCGCCGCCCTTTGCCGCCAAGGAAATCAAGAGCTACGGCGCCGTGCTGCGCTGGCCGCAGAAATGGCTGCGGCTGCCGGGGGGCACGGACGTGAGCGTGTTCGTCAACCGCTCGGAAAACTTCACGCCACTCGGCGGGCGCATCAGTCCCTTTGGCGTGAGCTGGGCGTCGCCGCAGGGCGAGACGCGCGAGCATGGGTTCAACTTCTCGACGCTGAACGACAAATTTTCCGTGCGCCTGAACTGGTTCGAGACCGCGATCACCGGCGCCAGCTACAACTGGAGCAATTTCACGAACGCGACCGTGAACAACATCTTCCTGGCCGCCTCTGCGTGGGCCGTTGAGGGCAACACTAACCCGCAGCTGGCCGCTCAGCGCAACGCCGACATCGAGCTGCTCTTCAGTGCCCTGCCCGCAAATTACCGCAGCCTGCACAATTTCCGTGTCAACGGCACCGCGCCCAACATCTCCGTCTCCGGCATCCTCAACACCGGCCTCGCGGGCGCGACCGACACCACCGACACCACGGCCAAGGGCCTCGAGGCCGACATCGTGTTCAACCCCACGCCGCGCTGGCGCATTTTGATGAACGTCGCGAAGCAGGAGACCGTGCAGAGCAACTCGCTGCCGTTCATGAAGCAGTTTGTCGCGCAGATGAAACCCGTCTGGGACCGCCTCGCCAACACCCCGCGCGGCAACTACCCGACCGGCCACGTGCCCGGCGCGCCGCTGCCCGCCAACACGCAGACCTACGGCCAGTGGCTCGACGCCAATCTCTACGTGCCGCTCGCCACCGCGCTCGCCACCGAGGGCTCCGTGAGCGCCGAGCAGCGCAAGTGGCGCGTGAATCTGGTTACCAACTACGCCTTCGGCTCCGAGCCCGTCCTCGGCTTGCCGCTCAAGGGCTGGGCCGTGGGCGGCGGCGTGCGCTGGCAGGACAAATTTGCGCTTGGCTACCCGACCACGCGCAAGCCCGACGGCGGCGTGCTCATCGACATCGCCAATCCCTATTGGGGCTCCGACGACCTCAACGTCGATCTCTCCGCGAGCTACTCGCGCATGATCTTCGGCAATCGCATCCGCTGGAAAGCGCAGCTCAACGTGCGCAATGCCATCGGTCGCGATTCGCTGCTGCCCGTCACGATCCAGCCCTGGGGCGAGGTCGCGACGACGCGCCTCGCGCCCGAGCGGCGCTGGTATCTCACGAACACCTTCAGCTTCTGAACGCCAGCCATCCCAAGGATTGTCATTCTGAGCGCAGCGAAGAATCCAGCAGGAGAAACGAAGCGCCCATGCGTTGCAAAAGTCCCAGTGGATTCTTCACTGCGCTCAGAATGACAAACGCGTTTGATAGCCTGTCCCGTCGCCCCATGCGCTTCTCGCTTTTCCTCTGCCTTTTCCTGGTTTCGCTCGCCCCCGCCGCCGATCTCCCCCGCACCTTCGCCATCGACGCCCGCGATCTCGCCGCCAACCGCACCCGCCTCGCGCGTGGCGATGCCGCCGTCACCCACGATGTCGCCGCGCTCCGCGCCGAGGCCGACAAGCTCCTCGACCTCAAGCCCGCCTCCGTGCTCGACAGCCCCGGCGTCGCCGCCAGTGGCGATCCGCACGACTACTACAGTGCCGGCCCGTATTGGTGGCCCGACCCGACCAAGCCCGACGGCCTGCCCTACCTCCAGCGCGACGGCGTGGTGAATCCCGAGAGCCGCGCGAGCGGCGACATGCTCGCGTTCCGCCGCACCTGCGAATCCGTGCGCACGCTCGGCCTCGCGTTCTTCTTCACCGGCGACGCGCGCCATGCGCACAAGGCCGCGCAGCTCACCCGCGTCTGGTTCCTCGATCCGGCCACGCGCATGAATCCCAATTTCCAGCACGCGCAGGGCATCCCCGGCCGCAGCCCCGGCCGCGGCACCGGCCTTATCGAAGCGCGCCACCTGATGATGCTCAACGACGGCCTCGCGCTCCTCGCCGGCTCCGCCGCGTGGCCCGCCGCCGATGCCGCCGCGCTGCGCGCATGGCTCGAGGAATTTTACCGCGGGCTCAGCACGAGCCGGAACGCCGCCGATGAAGCCGCCGCCGAAAACAACCACGGTTCATGGTTCGCCGCGCAGCGCGCGCACCTCGCGCTCATGCTCGGCCAAACCGACGATGTGAAGAAAATCCTCCTCGCCGTCCGCGACGAGCGCATCCCCCGCCAGATCGAGCCCGATGGCGCGCAGCCGCACGAGCTGCGCCGCACGCGCTCGCTCAACTACGTCCTCTTCAATCTCGAGGCTCTCACGCTGCTCGCCCGCCTCGGCGACCACGTGGGCGTCGATCTCTGGAAATTCTCCACGCCCGACGGCCGCAGCCTCCACGCTGCGCTCCGCGTCGCCGCCCCCTACGTCGATCCGAAAAAAATCTGGCCGAAGAAAGACGTGAGCGACGAGAACCGCGCGCGCGTGCTCCCGCTCCTCGTGGAGGCGTTGCGCCACGGCGAAGACCGTGAGTTCCGCGACCTGCTCGCGCGTTTCGCCGCCACACCCGCCGCCGGCGAGCACTGGCGCCTGTGGTGGGCTCCGTAGCGGTGGGCGTCCCGGGCCTTTGTAGGGCCGCCGCTCGTCGGCGTGCCGCGGCCGGTCCCGCAGTCGCGGGAGCCGTCCCTCCATCAAAATCCCTTTGCCAACACGCGCCGCGCCGCCGAGCGTGCGCCGAACTCCCCCGCTCATGGCCGAACGCAACCCCCTCTTCGATCTCACCGGGCGCACCGCGCTCATCACCGGTTCCAGCCAAGGCATCGGCCTCGCGCTGGCCTGCGGGCTCGCGCAGGCGGGCGCGGCCGTCGTGCTCAACGGCCGCGACGCCGCGAAACTCGCCGCCGCCATGGAGGGCGTGCGCGCCGCGGCACCAGCGGCGCGCGTCACTGTCGCGGCGTTTGACGTGACCGATGGCGCGGCATGCCAGGCCGCCGTGGCCAGGATCGAAGCGGATTTTGCGCCCATCGACATCTTGATCAACAACGCCGGCATCCAGCGCCGCTCCCCGCTCGCGGAAATGACGGAGGCGCAGTGGCGCGAGGTGCTCGATACGAATCTCACGAGCGTCTTCCTCGTGGCTCGCGCGGTGGCGCCGCGAATGATCGCGCGGGGAACCGGGAAAATCATCAACACGTGCTCCGTGATGAGCGAGGTAAGCCGGCCCACGATCGCCAACTACGCCGCCGCGAAGGGCGGATTGAAAATGCTCACGCGCGCGATGGCGGTCGAGTGGGCGAAGCACGGCCTCCAGTGCAACGGCCTCGGCCCCGGCTACATCGTGACCGAGCTGAACCGCGCGCTCGTGGAAAACGTCGAGTTCAACAAATGGATTTGCGGCCGCACGCCCGCCGGCCGCTGGGGCAAGCCCGAGGAACTGGTCGGCGCGGCGGTGTTCCTTTCCTCTGCGGCGAGTAATTTCGTGAACGGCCAGATTCTCTACGTCGACGGTGGGCTGCTCGCGGCGCTGTGAGTTTGGCGTAGCGCGGGCAGCCTGCCCGCGCTGCGACCGACGGCGAACAACTTGTTCGCAAACCGGCGTTGCTTTTCCTTCTGCCGCCGCCGAAGTTCCGCTCCCATGTCCGCGGACGCCTCATGCAAGCAGATCCCTTCACCGGCCAAACCACGCGCCTCCGCGGCCGGTTCCTCCCGGGACCGCCCGACCGCGCCGCTCTTCAACACGATCACGAGCGACGATTGGAAGCGCTCGCTCGCCTCGGCGCGGCGGCAGCCCAATGCGGTGTCGGAGAAGATTCGGACGGCGATCTCGTCACGCTCGGCGAAGACGAAGTAGCGCTGCTGGTCGGCACCGGGGCCGCCTGGGACGAATTGGATCGCGCGATCCGCGCCTGGCGCTCGCTCGTGCCGCTGCGGTGGCTGGGCGACTTCGGGTTTGCCGACGGCGACGGGATTGAAAATCCCCTGGAAGAGCCGAACGGGAAACTGCACCGGATCGGCGGTGGCGTGGAGGCGTGGGCCTTTGCCGCGACGGACGACGGCTCGGTTTACAAGTTCTACCTGCCGCGCGAGGCGAAGCGGATCGGGAGCGAGTTCGCGTTTCGGCCAGGCCCATTCGACGGATTCGACGGGCTCACCGCAGACGGGCTCAGGGCAGGCGACGAGTCCGCGCTCGCGGCCGAGGCGGGGCTCGGCAGCTACCGCGCGCTCCTCGAAAAACTCCTCCTTATCCACGCGCTCGGCGGGATGGCGACGGAAGTGATGGCCGTCACCCCCGAAGGCATCGTCGTCGCGAAGCAGGTGCTCGGCGACACGCTGCCGCAGGGCGACGACATGTCGGCCTCGCTGCCTGCGGAGTTGATCGAGATTCCCTCGCGCTTTCTGCGTGCGAACCGCGATCACCCGCGGCTGTTTTTCCACGGCGGCCGGCCGTGGCTCGTGGCGGATCTGCACGCGCGGAATTTCGTGCGCTGCACCGACGGTGCGCTCCGCGTGATCGATCTCGTGGCCGCACCGTGGCCCGCGACGATCGCGGATCAGCACCGGGAGATCGGCGCATGGATCGAGCGCGTGCGCCACGACCCGCAGGCGAGCGCGCTGCCGGGGGCGCGGGACGAGGAGTTGTGAGGCGCAGGATTTGACGCGATCGAGAAATCCACCAAGCGTGGAGCCATGCCCAACATCGATCCGGTCACCGTCATGCTGGCGGACATCACCCAGCGGCTGCAGGCGAGGCCTTTTCAACCCTTCGTGCTGAGGTTGTCCGACGGCACACGCCACGCGGTGCCCACGGCGGATCATTGCACCGTGTCGCGCCTGTCTCGCCGTCTCACGGTCGACCACGACGACGGATCGTTTGTCGCCATCAACGCGCTGCATGTAACGCAGCTTGAGCAAATCAGGAGAAAGCCGAGCCGGGCTGCGAAAACCTGATCGACCACACCGGCCTGGAACGCGTGTCCGCCCCGACGGTAAACCCGCCAAGGTCGCCCTCACCGCCGTCATGCGCAAACTCGCCGCGCTCCTCGACCGCCTCCTAAAAACCCCAACTTTATCCTTGTTTCCGGAACACTGTTGCTGGCGCCTAGGTTGAACGAAGCCGCGGCGCGGGAGAGGGGTGGGCGGCGCGGTGTGTGTAGCAGTGGGTGCATGACGCGGTCAGGTTGCCCAACCTGCGATAAAAATTCACCCGGAAGTTGCCGATCCTCGGGCGGTCCGCGCGTCCCGCCGCCGCGCCCGCGCGACCCGCCACGCCGTCCACACGCGCGTCCGCGAATGACCCCGCGGGGACTGCTTTCGCTTTTTAGATCTATCGCTCGCAGCTCCGTCCGGCCGAAGGCTTCGTCCAGCCGTGATGTAGATCGCTCGTCCCCGTGATCACAGCGCTTCAGCTCCGTCCCTCGCGACCTACTTCACTTCAGGTTGGGCTTTCTGGGTAAGCGCGACCAGTATTCTACCGTCCCAACGACAGGGATGAAAAACAAGGTGCCGACCGAACGCGTCGCATGCCTGACGACAAGCGATCCGGTCGCATCCACGCGAATATGAAATGTGACGGTCTCAAATCCAACTGCTCCATCTCGATTCAATCCCCGCCCGTATTTGGCGATCAACCATCCGTCCTCGATCATGAACGGCATCTCCACATTTTTTCTTGATCCATCGTCTAGCACAAATTCCAAGATGAGCGTCGATGGTCCCGCAACGATTCGAACGCTGGAATCTAGCACGGCCTTCGGCCGAAGAATATTCCTAAGCGCCCTATCGCCGTCTAGAAAGACGCCCTCGAGATCGGTTGCATTCTGGGTAGCTCGCTCGGGTGGCCAATTCGATGGATGCGCTTGGCGTGAGACGCAGCCTGCGCAGGTCATGACTATCGGCACAATAACGGCAATTTTCATTCTTCGCTGTGAGTTACGGTAACGAATCCCTTATACCAATGTCTCCTAATAATTAGACTTTATGCCGGAGCGCCAGAGTTTGTCTGTTTGGCGAGCCAGTCGTGGATGAGGCCGGCCACTTTGGTCGGCTGAGTCCACGCCCGTGAGGCGGCAAACAGATGGTCCTCCAGTTTGCGCAGCGAGGGATAAAGGCGGTTGGAGACTTGGGCTTTGAGGAGGCCGCCGAAGCGTTCGACCGGATTGAGTTCCGGGCAGTAGGGTGGGAGCGGCAGCAGCCGCAGGTTGGCCGGGAGCCGGTCGTCGTCGGTGGGCAGATGGAAACCAGCCTGGTCTTGGATGACCACGTGCAGCGCGACGGGATCGGAGTCGGCGATCTGCTTGAGGAAGAGCGCTTGAATGTCCCGGTCGATGGCGGGCGTGAACAACAGCTCCGAGGCACGGGCGCCATCCACCTCCAGTGCTTCGTGCAGATAGCCCCATTGATATTTGGTCGCATACGGCGCGTGCACGCCACGCCAGGCCCAGACCCGGCGGATGACCGGCAACAAACCATAGCGGTGATCGTCGAGCACCCACAGCCGCACCGGCCGGTTGGGCGCGGAGCCGGCGAGCGCTTCCAGCTTGGCGGGGAGCTCCGCTTTGAACTGGGCGGCCTTGGCCGGATCTTTTTTCGCATGGCTCTTGCGCGGCACCTTCAGCTTGCCGCCCAGTCGCCGCAGCAACTGCCGCACTCCGCTTTCGGTCAGGGTTTTTCTCGTCCGTTTCCTGATCCACTGTTGCGCGTCCCGCGCCTGCCGGAACCGCCCTTCGGCCAGTCGCGCTAAAAACTCCGCTTGCACCGCCCCCTGCACGACCGGCCGCTTCCCCGGCGCGTGGCCGCGCTCCAGCAAACCGGCCACGCCCCCCGCCACCACCTTGTCCCGGTAGGTGAACACCGTCTGCCGTGAGACATCCGCCACCCGCATGATCTTCGCCACCGTCAACTCATGCTGCGCGATCAAGCGCACCACCAGCAGCCGCCGCCGCGCCCAGTCCGGCTGCGGCTGTGCCCACGCCGCCTCGATCTTCGCCACCAAGTTCACGCCCAATTCAGGTAAAGTTCGTGCCATGTCCCCAAACTTGGGCTCTTCAGGCACCTTTGTATAGTCTATTTTTCACGAGCCTTTGGTATTAGTCCAGTGTGAACTTTCCCGACGTTGTATTCATCGACGAGAAAACCGTTCGATGCCAGCAAACCCAGGCTGCTTGCTTGCTCTTTCTTTTGCGCGTTCGGCCGCCTCTTGCGATTCGTGGACACCAATTAACTTCGAGTCTTCCTCTTGGTAGGGAATCTCGTGGCTGTGCCCAAGCAGGAACACGCTCTTCATCTTACTTTGCCCAACAGCGCTATTCGCCGGAACTGAGTGCGGCTTTTGCCGGCATCGAAACGATGCGGAGCGTGGCGCGCAAATGATTGCCCTTGGGCATAGTTTCCCGGCGCGGCTTTCGGCGGTTGAACTCACGGCGGCGAAAGACTCTCTGCGCCCATCGTCCTCGCAACGCCAATTTCGTGGACGAGCGGCGGCCGGGCGCATCTCACTTTCTTGCATCCCGCCATCGGGCACCGGCCGCGAATTCATCCGCCACCCTATTCAGGATGCACACCTCCTCCACCGCCACCGGGGGTTTCGCCGAGCCTCAACCCCCGGCTGGATTCCGGCAAGAAACTGAGATGCGCCCGCGGCGGCCGCTTCGATTTCCGAATGGATGGAAGCACTCGCCGTTGCCATTTCGCGAAAGATCAAAATCAGAGCGCCGCCTGTATTGGGGCCCACAGAAGACACTGAAAACACGGAAACAAAAAGGCCGCGCTGAGTTCAGCGCGGCTTGGGAATCATTTCTGTGTGTTCCGTGTCTTCCGCAGGCGCAACGGTTCGTTGCTCAGCTCTTCTTGCCGTTCAGGAACGCGAGGACCATCTCGGCCTGCTTCTCGGTCTGGCCCTTGTCGTAGTAAACGATCTTGCCGCTGCGATCGATGAGGTAGGCTTCGCGGCTGGCGGCGACGAGGCCGGCTTGGCCGAAGGCCTTCACGACTTTCTTGTCGGTGTCGGCGAGCAGCGGGTAGTCGAAATTATTTTTCTCCTTAAACTCTTTCTGTTTCTCGACGGGATCGGTGCTGACGCCGACGACGGCGACGCCGAGTTTCTTGAGTTCGGCGCTGGCGTCGCGGATCGAGCAGCCCTGCTTGGTGCAGCCGCCGGTGAGGGCGCGGGGGTAGAACCACACGAGGGTGTAGTTGTTCTTCTTGTAAACGTCGGCGAGGTTGAGCGTCGTGCCGGCGTCAGTCGTCGCGGAGACGGCCGGGGCCTGGTCGCCGACCTTGAGGGCTTCGGCGCGGGCGGACCCGAAGAGCAGTGAGAAGAGGGACATGAGGGCGAGGAAGCGTGGGAGTTTCATGGCGGGGGCCAGACGTAAACGGGCCGGCAAGGATGCGCAAGCGCGCGGTCGAGATTGTGGGAATGTAGAACGGGGTCGCCGAACCCGGCCGGCGTGGTGGCGCGAACAAAAAAGGCGGGGTCAGGAGACCCCGCCCTACAACAGATCCCGCAGCGCCAAAGGCAGGCTGAAGCCCGCCCTACGTTACTTCAGCTCGTAGATTTCAAGCAGGCCGGTGCCAGTGGTGGTGCCGGTGACTTGGATGGTGTAGGCGCCACTCGGGAGGGTGGCGAGGACGGCGGCGTCCTTGCTGCCGACCTCAAGGGCGAAGGCACCCGCGCTGGCGGCGGCCGTCGTAACGGTGGAGAGGCTGGAGACCCAGTTGTCGTTGGTGCCGAGCAGGCGGCCCTCGGCATCGTAGAGCGCGATCGCGGGATCGGCGATCACGCCGGTGGTGCCGAAGCGCACAAGGCCGGGGCCGACGCCGCGGAGGAGAAGGCGTTCGGTCGCGCCTGCGCCTGTGATCACGAAGCCGCTGATGAGCGCGGCCTCGCCGCCGCCGGCGTTGCCGCGGCTGGAGACATTGACGAGGCGCGAGCCCGTGCCGGTATCGGCATCGTAAATTTCGGCGAGCGCCACGCCGGCGCCACCGCGCGGGTCGAGGACGACGATGGAATAATTTCCCGGCGCGAGGGTGAGGAGTGCCGCACTGTCGGCGCTACCGGCGCGCAGGGGAAACGCGCCCGTGGCCGTAGCCGCTTGTGTGAGGTCGGCGGCGGTGGCCCAGCCTTCATTGGCGAGCAGGAGCGTGCTGGCGGAGTCAAAGACCTGAAGGCGCGTCGTGGCGAGGGCTTCGCCGACGCCGAAGGCAGTGAGACCGGGACCGACAGCGCGCACGAGCACGCGGAGCGATTCGGTGCCGGAGATGGCGAAGCCGAGGATGAGCGGATTCGCCGCCGAGAGACGGCCGCGCGTCGAGAGGTTGGCGAGTCGGGCGGCGGGCGCGACCGTGGTGGAAGACGCGAGTGGCGCTGAGGCTGCGAGGATTTCCACCGAGCCTTCGCCCGCGACCATCGTGACGGTCACGCGCGGGGCGATGCCGGTGACGGGATCGAAGAAGAGCGCGGGGGCGGCGGCCTGCGCCGGCACCTGCGCGATGATGGCGGCGGCGCCGGCGATGGGATTGCTGAAATTGAATTCGCGGACGGCCTCGAAAATTCCCGACGACGTGCCGCCGCCCGACGGCGCGATGCCGCGCGCGCGAATGTAGAAGAGACCGCTCGCGGGCAGATTGAGCCCGGCGCGCTGCCAATCACCGGCGGTGCCGGTGCGTGTGCCGTCGCCAAGCGAGGTCCACGTGATGCGACCATCAATGGATTGTTCGAAGCGCACGGCGGAGACATCGCCCGTCGTGCCACCGCGATTCCACGTGACAGTGGTGCGGTTGGCCGAGACGCCGAGCTGTTGCGTCGCCGGGCTCGTCGCCGCGAGCCGCGCCAGACCGACGCGCTGCTGGCCGCCGACATTGGTGAACCCGCCGCCGATCATCACGCGGCCGTCGGGTTGGAGCGCGACGGCGGTCACGCGGCCGTTGGGCGCGGGATTGAATGCGCCGTCGAGCGTGCCGTTGGCGTTGACGCGGGCGAGGCGCGCGACCGTGTTGGTGCCGAGCGCGGTAAACGAGCCGGCGACGATCACGCGGCCATCGGCCTGGAGGGCAAACGAGCTGAGGCCGTTCGGGCCACCGTTGACGGCGACGAAGCTGCCGTCGATCGAGCCATCGGGGTTGTAGCGGCTGATCAGGTTGCCGCCGGTGAGTGCGAGCACGCGGCCATCGGCCTGCACGGCGAGGGCGGTGACGGCATTGGTGCCGTTGGGGGAGAAGGTCGCGTCGAGCGTGCCGTCGGGGTTGAGTCGCGCGAGATTGGGGCGGGCCTGGCCGCCGAGGGCGGTGAACGCGCCGCCCACCAAAATCTTCCCGTCGGGTTGCGCCGCGAGGGTGCTGATGGCGCCGCCCGCGTTGGGATTGAAGGCGGAGTCGAGCGTGCCGTCGGCGTTGAAGCGCGCGAGGCGGTTGCGTGCGGCACCGGCGATGGTGGTGAACGCGCCGCCAATGATCGCGCGGCCATCGGGCATGACGAGCACGGCGTTGACCGCGCCGTCGGGCCGCGGCTGGAAGGTCGTGCTCACCGAGCCGTCGTCATTGATGGTCGCGAGATTTTGCGCGGGCACGCCGCCGATGGTGCGGAACGCGCCGCCGACAAAGATCGAGCCGTTGAGCTGCAGGCCGGTGAAACTGCCACCGACGAACACCGAGTTGACCCCAGCGTCGGTCCGCGCGGCGACGACGGAGATGCTGCCATTCGCACCTGGGTTGAAATTCAGATCGAGCGAGCCGTCGGCATTGATCCGCGCGAAGCGGTTGCGCGTGATGGCGACGGTGGTGCCCGCGGGTTGCAGGGTCGTGAACGCGCCGCCGATGAGCACGCTGCCGGTCGCCTCGACCGCGAGCGTGGTCACGGTGCCGTTGGCGTTGGGATCGAAGTTGAGGTCGACCGCGCCGTCGCTGTTGATCCGCGCGAGATTATTGCGCGCCACGGTTTTGCCGGCGACGGCCGGCGGCAGCGTGGGCTGCAGCGCGGTGAACGCCCCGCCGACGATGATTTGGCCGGTGCCGGGCACGAACGCGAGCGCGGTGACCGGAGCGTTGGCGTTGGG
>JANXSC010000360.1 GCA_025352845.1 Opitutaceae bacterium | reverse complement strand
CGTCGTCGTCGCCGTCGTGCCCGACGGCTCGTGGAGCGCGGTCACCGTTGCCCCGGCGACCGGAGCTCCGGTCTTGTTCGTGACGAATCCGCTAATCGCGGACGTCGTGATTCCCTGGCCGAACAAGCCGCCCGCCAGCGTCACGCCCAAGGCGATCAGCCGCAGAGTCAGCTTCATCATGGAGGATATTTTCATAGTATAGTGTGATGGTTCCTTGGTGTCGGCGTCGCCGTCGGCATCATTTGATTTGTCAGCAAGAGCCCGGCCAAAATCGCAGTCAAGAGCTAGCTGTGGCAACGGGCGGACGGTTGCTGAATTGTTACGTCACGCTCCACGCGATGCAGTCTGCAAGGTTCGCGCGGGTAACTCGCGCAATCTGCACGGTCTCCGCGACCCCGCGTCCCGCACCTCCGCTGCCTCAAAAATGTTAACCCTCACCCCGGCACCACCTTGGCGGGAACACGCCCTCCGGTGGCACGCGGCGAGGTAGCAGGCGACGAGGTGAAACCGTTCCCTCACCCAGCTCTCCGCTCTCAACATCCATGACTCCCTCCTCCAACTCCGCTTCCGTCAGCCCCACTCCACCCACGACCGTCAGCCCTTCGCGTCTTGAAGCCAATCACGACGCGGAGCTCGTGCGCCGCTTCAACGCCGGCGATGCCGCCGCGTTCGACGAAATTGTGGGCCGCCATCGCGAGAAAATTATCGCGGTGACCTTCGCCCTCCTCCGCAACCGCGCCGATGCGGAGGATATCGTGCAGGACACCTTCATCCGCGCGTATCGCGGGCTCGCCCGCTTCCGCGGCGATTCCTCGCTCGCCACCTGGCTGCACCGCATCGCGCTCAACCTCGCGCGCAACCGCTACTGGTATTTTTTCCGCCGCCGCCGGCACCTCACGCTCTCGCTGGATTGCACCGTCGGCACCGACGGCACCGCGACCTTCGCCGACCTCATCGCCGCGGAGTCCCCGAGCCCGGCGCGCTCCGCCGCCACGCAGGAGTTCACCGCCCTCGTTTCGGACTGCATGAAAAAACTCGATGCCGCCCACCGCGAGATTCTGACGCACCGCAACCTCCTCGATCGCTCCTACGAGGAGATTGCCTGTGCGCTTGGCCTCAAAGTCGGCACGGTAAAGAGTCGCATCGCGCGCGCCCGCGCCAGCCTCCGCACCCTGCTCGCCGAAACCTGCCCGGAATTTTCCGCCGACAGTTCTCCCACCGATTGGTTCGAGTCGCTGCGCAGCGGCGGTCAGTCTGAAGTGTCGGCCGCGTAGTCGCGCACCCGCGTTCAAGCCACCACCACCCCCTAGGCCGCGGCGCCCCGCGCGACGCGGCCTTGTTTTTCCCACGCCGGCCCGCTGAGTCCCACGCGTGCGCCCACCCGAACCCCTCGTCGTCACCCGTCTCGCGGCCCGCCGCTTTCTGCGCCGGAGCCTCGGTCTGGACGAACCGCACCCTGACATCGCCACCGCCCTCGCCCACCACGGCTACATCCAGATCGATCCGATCAACGTGTGCGGGCGCATGCACGATCTGCACCTTCATAGCGGTGTATTCTGTAACTGGATATAAATATGGGCCTCCAAGAGATCCGGGAGCACTTGGCGCTGAAACGCATATCCCACTTCAATGGCGTCCCCCGTCACCTCGAACCGGGCCCAGCGCTCCGCGAGGAGACGGGTGAGTGCGATCATGGCGCGCTCGCACGCCTCGAACGTCAGCGAACTCGGCCAGACCCACGTGACCGAAAGTGGCGTCTCCCCCCAACCCTCGGCCTCGCGCCCTTGGCGATCGCGCAAGCGCAGGCAGACCCGCGCGCAGTTGACGCGATTGACGACCTCCCGCGCGAACTTCAGCGGCACGCGGTTGCTTACCGGAAGAAAATAATGCGTGGCGGCAACGGGGCGGATGTCGGTCGAATGGGACATAGGCGAAGATTCCGGCGCCAACGCTTGCGACGGGATCAGGCGAGTTGCCAGCCCTTCGTCAAATTCAGGGGGAAGAGCGCTGCGCGATTCCTTCATCCTTACCCACCAACGGCTGGGTAATCCGAAGGTAAGCGAAGAGATCCCGAAGCTCGGTGTCGGTCAGCCCCGTCATCAGTCCCTCAGGCATCAGCGAACGTCCCATGCTCTTCAGCGAAGCGATCTGGCCGAGCTCCATCGGGATGTTCATGCCGGCCATGTCGCGTAGCACCACGCGCTCCGCATCCCGCGAGACGAGAAAGCCGGCATGGGTTGCGCCTTTTTTAGTCGTGAGGACATAGGGCTCATAGCCTTCGCGAATCTCGGCGTTGGGATTCACGATGTTTAACGCCAACGTCGCAACGTCGTCGCGTTTGTAGGAGGTCAGGTCGGGTCCGATATCGCCGCCCTTCCCATGCAAACGGTGGCAGGCGGCGCACCGCCCGTTGAAGAGTTCACGCCCGGCATATGGGCTGCCATGCCCGACGCGGACGACGGCGGTGATCCGCGCGATCTCGCTCTCCATCTCTTGGGGCATCGTCGCTACTTTTCGTCCGAAGGCCCGATCGACGCGATCACCCAACGCGCCGCCACCCACCAGACGCAATTTCTCCTGCATTTCGATCGGGACTGTTTTTGGATCGATGCCGTGCTCGGCAATAGCATCCAGCAGGGACTCGGCACCGGCGCGACGGCTCGACAAAACAGAAAGCGCGATCGTCTGCTCAGCGGTCGAAAACTTCGGATAGCCCGCAATGATGGCACGGGTCAGCGCGTCGTCATCGTAAGACGCAGCGGCACCCAGCACCGCCGCGCGCAGTGCAGGATTCGGCTCCGGCAGCACACGCTTGAAAGCGGCGGCCGCCGGCGCATAAGGCGCCTCGCCGAACGTGGTCGCCAAGCGGATGCGCTCCACCAACGGAGTGGAGGAGTTGACGAGCAGCCGCAGCGCCTCTTCCAACGCGCCCGGATCTTTTTGGCGAACCCGCAGGGAAAGCGAGCCGCCGCCTGCTTTCACCAGAGCGTTCACTAGGACATCCGGGATGGGCGGCAGCGCCCGGTCCCGAAAAGCCTGCTCGAATCCTTCCAGCAACTCGTGCCGCGTCGCGGCGTCGGGCGCCTGGTTCAGCAGCCGTGCACAGGCGAGAAAATTGTCGTTCCCACCGGCGGCTGCAAAGCGTCGCATCAACCGGGCCGCGATCTGGGTTTTTACCAACGGGCGAAGCCAGAGAGAATTTTCCATCCGGGAATCGAACAACGCCATGACTTCATCGCGGTGGGACGCGCACTTGCTTTCGATCGCCCACCAGATCTGGAGTGGCACATACGGGTCGCCGACATCTTCATCGTGGGCGAGGAGCACCTCCACGAGGGGCAGGGCGAACGTCGCGGGAAGGCGTTTGGCCGAGGCCGCGAGCTGGCTCCGCACTTCGACATTTGGTTCCTTCGCGCCAAGTTCAGCAAGCGCCCCGCCGATGGACGGGCTCACCTCGTTGCGATCGCAGAGCAAACGCACCGTCCAGAGACGCACAAAAGGATCGGGATGGGTGAGCAGGGTGAGCGCAGTGGCGTCGTCCAATCCACCGCTGAGATTCAGCGCCCACAGCGCCTCGAGAGAGAATTGTCCGACGGTGCGCGCCGCCAAGGTCTGGCGAAGCGAGGGAATCAGGCTCGCGTCGTCACGGTCGCCGAGAACCTGCAATGCGGTCTCGCGCGTCCAGCGGTTTTTGCCGCGCAGCAGTTCCACGAGTGCCGGCGAAGACTCCTTCGTGAGATCGAACGGGGCATGACCCGGCTTGGTGTCGGCGCCGCGCACGCGATAAATGCGGCCGTCGTCTTTGCTGATTTGACCCTCGTGATTGCGATAGTGGTTTACTTGGAAGTCATACCAGTCGGCCACATAAATGGCGCCGTCGGGGCCGTGCTTGATATCGACCGGACGAAAATGGGTCTGCGCGTCGGTCGCACGAATGACGGCATCGATGTCGTGGGTGGCAAACGTGGAGCCGCGCCGGCTCATTTCTGTCAGCGGCAGGTAGCTGCTCATGGGATCGACGCCGATCAGCTTGCCCTCGTAACGCGAGGGCAGCGCACCACCCTCGTAGATGATAAAATTGTGGGTGAAGCGCGACACCGACGCATGCGGCATCGCCGGAAAATATCCGAAGGCATACGGGTTCGAGAGTTCGCCGTGCTTTTCAAACCCTTTGCGCAGGTAGCCGCCTTGCACGTAGTGGAAGCCGCGGGTGTCGCCGCCGTTGTGACCGGAAAATATCCGCCCTTTCTCGTCAATCTCGCAGCCGAAAGTGTTGCCACCACCCTCTGCGAAGACTTCGAAGCGGCTGGTCTCGGGATGATAACGCCAGATCCCCTGTCCGGTGATGTGGACCAAGGGTTCGCGATCAATGCCCGGCCTAACGATGTCCGCCGTGACGGTCGAACCGATTGCACCATAGAGCCAGCCGTCGGGCCCCCAACGCAGTGAGTTGGCGACCGAGTGGGTGTCTTCCAGGTTGAATCCGTCGATCTTCACGACGGGTGGACCGTCGGGCACATCATCGTTGTTCGCGTCGGGATAGAAAAGGAGATGAGGCGGTGACAGAACCCAAACGCCTCCGCGCCCGCGGCAGACCGCGGTGGTAATATTAAGTCCGTCGAGAAACGTCGTCTGCTTGGTGAAGGAACCGTCGCCCTTGATGTCCTCGAAAATCGTGATGCGATCCTTCCCGCGAAATTTAGCCTTCTCCGGCGTATCATACGGAGGTGGCGGTTTCTTTTGATCGTAGACCATGCGCCAGACGCTGTCGCGGGACATGGCGGTGAGGCCGGCCGGATCGGGATATTGCAGATACTGCACGACCCACATCCGGCCGCGCTCGTCGAAATTGAGAAACACCGGCTGGGCCACCCTAGGCTCCTGGGCGACGAGGTCGACCGTGAGGTCCGTCGGTGTGCTCAGGCCATTCACGCCCACCTTACGGTTGTCGAGCCCGGCGGCCCACAAGATGCCGTTCTTGAGCAGCTGGGCGAACGCCGGATCTTGGAAGTCGGCGGGCATGCCCAGCGAAACATAGAAAGTCTTTCCGCCGCCCGCGCGGGTGAAAGTCCACGCCAGCGGTTCCGGCCGCTGGCCGGGAATCGTGCCCGTCAGGAGAATCTCGGCCCCCTCGCGCAACGGCGTATTCCGATAAAGCCAGGCCCCCGATTCGAACGGCAACTTCAAGTCCCGCAGGATGGGATGATCGGACTTGGGGGCGGTCACCTGGATGGTCGGGCCATGCGGATGATGCCCCTGGTAATTTCCGCCGAGAACCTCGGCGTCCCACTCGCGCCACTCGGCATTTCCCGGGGCCAAGCTTTGGTTGGGCACCACGGAAAACGCGTGACTCGCCGTCCGGATGCCGACCACGGGTTTGCCGGCTTCGACATAGCGGCGAATCACCTCCAATTGTGCCGCGGGCGGCGGGCGGCGCCGGACGCTGACGAGCAGCACATCGGCCGTGGCGATTTCCTCAATGTGGTCGAAGGCGGTCGACTCCGCCCCGCCCGTGCCACTGACGACCACGACGCGAAAATCCTTCCCCAGATACTGCGTGGCAAAGGCCGGCAGCGACTTGGCCGTTTCGTATTCGTTCTCGGCAATCAGCATCACCAGTTTCTTGCCGGCGGCGGCCGGTTGAGCGGTTGCGCCGACGAGACCCAGCGCAAACAGACCGAGGCAGGCCAACAATTGTGAGGGTTTCATATACGAGGGGATTATGAACTTGGGCGGAACAAGAATGGACGCGAATCCGGAACAGCGGGCCCGGGCGGATCTGCCGGGCTGTCAGGGCGGATCGCCGGCATCCCCGCGCGGCGGTCGGCGCGATGGAAACGAGCCTACAAACGCACGTTCATTCCCAGGGAGATGAGGGGGCTCATATCCTTGATGTTGCGCGTGCGGCCATTGAAAAATTCGGAGCCGGAGTCGGCCTCGTTGAACACATTGGTCACGTCCAGATACGCGTCGATCTTGTCCGTGATTCGATACTGGGTCTTGATGTCCAGCGTCCGCCGAACGATCGTATACCAGAGGAGTGACTGGTTGGCATTGTAGGAACTCAGGAAGCGGTCCGTGTAGTTATACTGCAAGCGGACGGTCAATCGATTCCGGATATACGAGATGCCGGCGTTGGCGGTGAACGGGTTGAAGCCGGGAATCTCGCTGGTCGTGGCCAGCGTGCCACCGCTCTCGTAGTTGCCCTCGATCTGCATGCGGGTGTAGGTCGCGAAGGCGCCGAAGCCGCCCCAGAAGCCGGGCATGGAGGTGAACTGTTGGTTGTAGTTCAATTCGATGCCCTTAATCTTCGCGAAGCCGCCGTTATACTGGGTGGTCAGGCTGTAACCGGCATAGTTGCCGTCGAAACCGTTGTCCCGGCCCGACTGGACCGTGGCGCCGCCGGCCGTGTAGATGAAGCGGCTGATTTCCTTGAGGAAGAGGCCGGCGGAGATCACGCCAGTCTGCTTGAAGTAATACTCCGTTGAGAAGTCGAAATTGTTCGCTTTCTGCGAGCGCAGACTGGGATTGCTGGTCGAGATCGTTTGGGTGTCGTCATTGACGGTTGTGCGAGGGATCAGCTGACCGATGGACGGACGGCCGACGTTGGTCGCGTAGCTGAGGCGGGTGACCAGGGCCTTGGACGGACTGTATTTGAAGTGGAGACCCGGGAAAATATCGCGGCTCTCGCCGGTCGCCTTCTGGCGGCCGCCATACTCGGCCACGGTGCGGCGGCGAAGCTCAGCGTCGGTCACGGTCCCGACAAAGGCGGCGCGGCGCGCCTTTTCAGCGGCCGTGAGGTTTTGCAGGGCGCCCTCGCCCTCGACCTTGGTGGTCTCGACCCGGACGCCACCCATCACGGAAAGCTTATCGATGTCGACGTTGCCCATGACGTAATAAGAGGTGATGCTCTCTTTGAAGTCCTGCTTGCCGGTGAACTCGGTCTGGGTGTTGCGCGCGACGTCCTCTTTGAAGTATGACCGATTCTGCGCGAAGACTTGGTCGATGCCCTGGCGACCCTGTCCCGGGTAATTGGGATAGGGAAGCGCGGTGTAGCGACTGAGCTTGGTGTTAGGAATGGCGTAACCGCGGCCGAACTGAGCGAGGTTGTCGTCGTTGAGGCCGGTGGCCGGGTTGAGGCCCATGACCCCGTCAGGGCCGACATAGTTGGCACGGATAGAGTTGTCGGTCAGGTTGCGCTTCTGATCGCGGAGGCGAGCCCCAGTCTTGATCCAAGTCGGAACTACCGTGTCGAAGCGCTTGGTCAAATTGATCGCCGCACCCGTATACCGATCCTTGCCGTTGCGGATGGTGCTGTTGTAGATGTTCTCGGTGTAGCTGGAAAGCTGCCGCACATCTGGTCCCGCCGTCTGGGTTAGATAAGGGAAGAATGGATCATCCCGCTTTTCGATCGTGAAGCCGATCCCACGGGCGATGAACGAGATTTCGCGGGTTCCCGGATAGTTGGTCTCGGCGAACGACTTGTAGATGTCGTAGTCGAGGTCGATGGTTTCATACTTATGGACGGCACCGAGCTGGAAGTGATTGGATTTAACCTGCTTGTTGAGGTATTGGGGCCGCAGGGTGACGTTGCTGGCGGCAATCGCCCGCACCGCGGTGCGGGTCTCGGTGTAGCCGGGGATGATTCCCCCGGCGCCAGTGAAGGCGCCGGTGCCGTCCACGCCGGCGACCACCTGGTTTGTCGACCAAGTCTCGAGGTAGTCGGTCTTGTGCTCCTCGCTCTTGTCACCCGAGCCTTTGAAGTAGAAGCGGACGGTGTCGTTCAACTTGAAGTCGAGTCCGAGATTGGCACCGCCGCGCGTGCGCTCAATCCGGGCATCTTGGAAACCCATGCTGAAAAGATACGCGGGGCCGCTGGTGCCGTTGGGCAGCGTCTGGTAGGCGAGGTTCGATTGATCGAGGAGGGAAGGCACGACGCGGTAACCCAGGTTTACTGCGACACCAAGGCGATCCTTGAAGACCTCGGAGTAGGACAGCGAGTAGCTGCGCGGCTTGGGCCATTTGCTGTCGCGGGCATCGAACGGCCGCCAGATCGATCCGATCGAGCCGCGGATGCGGCGCTCCGGCGAGCTGTCGAACGCGCTTTTCGTCACCATGTTTACGGCCCCGCCGATCGAGTCGCCGTCCATATCTGGTGTGGGTGACTTTACGACCTCCATCCGCTCAATCGCATCAGCGTTGGTCTGCTCAAACTGATACTCCCGGCTCGAACCGGCCGATCCGGAGTTGGCGGCCCGGTTGCCGTTCACCGTGACGGTGTTGAGATTTTGGCTCATCCCGCGGATGCGGACGTAACGGAAGTCGCCGTCCATTGACTGACCCTCGACGCCGGGCAGGCGGACGAGCAGGTCGGCCGGGTTACCGGCGAGATTGCCGAAGGCATCGGCCGACACAACGCTTCTTATCCCCGGAGACAACCGCTGCAGGGTGATCGCCTGTGCGTTGCCCTCCCGCTCGCCGGAAATAGTCACCGCGCCCATCTTGTAGATTTCAGAGGTCAACTTCACGTCTTGGCGGGTTGGCACTCCGGCCGCCACGACGACGCGAACGTCGATCGGGTCCAATCCCGTATACGACAGGGCCAGAGTGACAGCGCCTGGATTGACGTTGGCGAACCGATAACTGCCCTGGCCATCCGTAAGTGTCTCGCGGTCGGAGCCGACGAGCACGACCCGCGCGCCTTCCAAAGTTCGATTCGTGGCGGCGTTTGTGACCGTGCCGGTGAGGGTCGTTCGGACGCCAGCCGCTTGCTCAGACGCGCGACCGTCCGCAGCGGAAAGAAAAGGAGCGACAAGTAACGCGAAAACGGTCGAAGCGATCAACTTTAGAGCCGGGATTTTGGGATTCATGCCGTCGAGGGGTTGGGTGGGGAATAAGCGTGGAACAGAAACCAGCGACGAGGCCCGAAAGTGCGGCGAATCGGAACTGACGCGGGGTAAAAGGCGCTAAGCCCCATGCGAAGTTATATCCATCCCGTGACGCAATGGTTATTTTGTGCATATAAAAACTGTTTTTTGGTCACCGTGTGTTTATTTAATTCCGCCCTGAGCGCCCCAAAAATTGCACTACTCGTCGAAACGTCCCGCGAATACGCCCGGGGGCTCTTGCGCGGCGTGATTCGCTACCAGCATGAGCACGGGCCTTGGTCGATCTATTTTAAGCCCCAAGGCTTGGGCGCTCCCCCGCCTCCATGGCTCAGTGCCTGGCGGGGTGACGGAATCCTGGCCCGCATCAACGATCGCCGCATGGCCGATGCGGTTTCCCGGACATCCGTGCCTGTCGTGGACCTACGGAACGCACTGCCGAACCTGAAGCTGCCCACTGTCGCGATTTCGAACCGGCGGTGGTCCAACTCGCCGTCGATCATTTCATGGAGCAGGGATTTCGGCACTTCGCATTTTGCGGCACGCCCCGCGGAAAAAATCGGAATCAGGATGACCGCTGCGACTTGTTCGAAAGATCGGTTAAGGCCAAAGGATACTCCTGCCACACCTACTTACACCCGCGCCCACCAGTCCGAACGTGGGACGCGGAACAACGCCACATTGCGCAGTGGTTGAAGTCCTTGCCCACGCCCATCGCCATATTAACCTGCCATGACGATCGCGGCCAGCAAGTCATCGACGCCTGCTTGCGAGCCGGCTGCGCGGTGCCCGATGAAGTCGTAATTCTCGGCGTCGATAACGATCCGTTTCTTTGCAATCTCTCGACCCCAAAATTATCGAGCATCGACGTATATCCCGAACGAATCGGCTACGAGGCTGTCGGACGACATTCTGAATCCAGCCTGACGACATTCAGGAACCAGCACTGACGCCGGGGTTTTGAAGCGCCGTTGGTCTGCGCGTTGGA
>JANXSC010000164.1 GCA_025352845.1 Opitutaceae bacterium | reverse complement strand
CCTTTGTTGCGGGTTCCCGGATAAGCGTATTGGTAAGGCTCGCCCCACGGATCGCCGTCGATCTTGCCGACGTATGGATCATGCTTCACCAGGGGATGTGTGGCGAGCACCCGTAAGCCCTCGGCGGTCGAGGGATAGTCGCCCTTTTGGAAGCGATACACTGTAAGCGAAATACTCATGTGTGCGTTCACGAAGCTTTCGGCTTCGAAAAACTTCTCGTCCCGAGGCAATCTTGGTCGCTCTTCACTCCCAATTTGTGGGCGGTCGCTGGGTGGTGCCGATGCCACAGTCCCAAGGTCGGCCTTGGCAAGCTGCACTTTGTCAACCGCCCAGCCTTTCTCCTTCTTCACGTAGTTAATGGCTCCAGTGAGCTTTGCCTTCTGGCCTTTCCTCACCGGCGTGCCCGGGTTGGTGGTATCTTCCATGAAGCTGTTCCAACTGAAGCCGCCTTTCGGCTCGGCAACGGGCCGGCTGGTTTTGAAGCTCAGTTCTTGGCCGAACATGCCGGTAATCCACTTGCAGTCTTCCGTGAATTCGATCTCCGCCGCGAACTCCATCGCGTAAATTTTGAACCCCATGAGTTCCCCTTGCATGCCATTTGTCTTCTGGAAGCTGGCCAGCCTGATGCGGCCCTCGGACTGTCGCTGGATTTGATCCCGAATCGCCGACTCACCGTCTCCGGGCGCCTGCGAACAACCAGCGAACGCGACGCCAATGAAGGCCAAGAAAAAGAACCGAGCGAACGTGCGGGTCCGGGAATTCCTGAAAAACCTATGGATCGAAGTCCGAAGGGGTAGGGAGGTAGGCATAAGTTAGCAGGGCTGGTCCTCGAAATTATTCGCCCCAAGAAATCGAGCAACGCGAAACTAGCGCGGGCTCCTGATGCGAGGATTTTTTCGTGCCGGGTCTTTCACGCGACGACCGTAAGCGTCCCCGGCCGGAGGCTCGGGAGCTGCGCCAGCAGCCTCGGCATCAGCGGCTCCGTGTCGGCGAGCCGGTTGCTCGGCGCGCGCAGTGCCACGAGGCGCAGCGGCAACCGCGCGTAATTTTGCTGAAACGCCATGTTTCCGTCCATCGTGACAAACACGTCGAACTCCGCCGCCGCCCGCGCGAGCAGCGCGCCGTTTTTCAAGCCATCCATGCCGTTGCGCTGGACCGAGGCGACGGAGTGGCCGGGCAGCGCGCGCTCCAGCCGCCAGTTGAGATTTTCGTCGAGCAGTATTCTCATCACGCCACGGTCGCCAGCGCCTCGTCACGCAGCACGCCGATGACGCCCGCGACTTGCTCGCGCTTCACGGTGCGAAATCCGTCAAGGAAATCATCCACGGATTCCCCGGCCTCGAGATGGTCGAACAGCGCCCGCAACGGCACGCGCGTCCCCCGAAACACCGGCGCGCCACCCTGAATCTCGGGATGGCTCTCGACGAACACCGCAAGTTGGCTCGCACTCACGCAGTCAGATTGGCCAGCCTTGCCGAGCCGTCAATGGCGTATCCGGATCGACTCACGCGCGCGTTGGAACGCCCGGCTCTTTTTCCATTTCGCCACTTCGCACTCCACATCCGCCCGCGCACGCTCCAACGTCCGCCTCCGTCAGACTTTTCCCGCCTCCCGTCTCCTGCCTTCCCCCTTCATTCCTCACCCTTCACGCTTCTTCCGCCATGGGCCTCTTCGACTATCTCAAGACGCAGTTCCTCGAAATCATCCAGTGGGAGGACGACTCCCGCGACACGCTCTCGTGGCGCTTCCCCGATGAGGACAAGGAGATTAAGCGCGGCGCGCAGCTCATCGTCCGCGAGTCGCAGGTCGCGCAGTTCATCTACCTCGGCCAGTTCGGCGACACCTACGGGCCCGGCAAACATACGCTCACCACCGACAACACCCCGATCCTCTCCACACTCAAGGGCTGGAAATACGGCTTC
The DNA here is from genome assembly GCA_025352845.1 of Opitutaceae bacterium. Classification (GTDB taxonomy): domain Bacteria; phylum Verrucomicrobiota; class Verrucomicrobiia; order Opitutales; family Opitutaceae; genus ER46. Next base: position 653 of record JANXSC010000164.1, on the reverse strand, counting down.
GAGAGCCCGTTCAAGGCCGACGTCTATTACGTCAACACCCGCCTCTTCACCGGCAACAAGTGGGGCACCTCGAATCCCGTGATGATGCGCGACGCCGATTTTGGCATCGTGCGCGCCCGCGCCTTCGGCACCTACGATTTCCGCGTCGCCGATGTGAAGACCTTCCTCCGGGAGGTCGCCGGCACCGACAACCATTTCCGCCTCGACGAATTCGCCGACACCATGCGCTCGCGCCTCGTGAGCGTGTTCACCGACGCCCTCGCCAGCGCGAAGATCCCCGTGCTCGACCTCGCCTCCCGCTACGGCGAGCTCGGCGCCGCGCTCCTCCCGCTGCTCAAACCCGTCCTCACGCAGAAATACGGCCTCGAGCTCGGCAGCTTCATCATCGAAAACGTCTCGCTCCCGCCCGAGGTCGAGCAGGCCATCGACAAACGTTCGAGCATGGCCGCCATCGGCAACCTCAACGACTACGTGAAACTCCAGATGGCCGAGGGCCTCGCCAAGGGCGGCGGCGGACCCGGCGGTGCCGCCGCGGAACTCGCGATGGGCTTCGGCATGGCGCAGCAAATGATGAACCAGCCCGGCGGCATCCTCGCCCCGCAAACAACACCCGCCGCCGCCTCCTCTTCGACCGTAGGCAGCCAGCTCGCTGG
>JANXSC010000327.1 GCA_025352845.1 Opitutaceae bacterium | reverse complement strand
AGTTCGCGGGCCGGATCTGGAGGCCACCAGCGGGAGCGCACTGGAAAACTACGGTGGCTGGATTGGAGGTATTGAAGAAAACGAAGCGACTCGATGTGAAAGGAAACACACTGCGCTACGTTCGCTATTTGGCTGATTTTCCAGTCAGCAATCTAACCGACGTGTGGACGGACGTAGCCTTCGGCGGCTTCGTTAGTGAAGATAAACTCTACGTCGTTCAGACGGCCACGAAAGTTATCGAACGGTGCATGCTCATGACCACCGCCCCCGGCGACCTCGTGCTCGATCCGACCTGCGGTAGCGGCACGACGGCCTACGTGTCGGAGCAGTGGGGCCGGCGCTGGATTACGATGGATGTGTCGCGCGTGCCGCTGGCGCTCGCGCGGCAACGGCTGCTGACGGCAAGTTTCCCGTGGTATCAGCTTCGCGACGAGTCGCGCGGGCCGGTCGGCGGTTTCGTTTACAAGCGGAAGCAAAATCAGAAGGGCGAGGAAGTGGGCGGCATTGTGCCGCACGTCACGCTCAAGAGCATCGCCAACAACGAGCCGCCTGGCGAGGAGGTGCTGGTGGACCGACCGGACGAGAGCCGCGGCATCGTGCGCGTGTGCGGGCCGTTCACGCTGGAGGCGACGATTCCCACGCCGGTGGATTACGAAGGCGACGGGGAGGAGGACTCGCGCGCGGGGACGGCGGAGGACTACGGCAATTTCATCGCCCGGATGATCGAGGTGCTGCGCCGCTCGCCGGTGCTGCGGCTCGACGGCGGCCGCACGGTGACGTTTAAGAGCGTCCGCCCGCCCGCGAAGTCGCTCTCGCTCAGCGCGGAGGCGATCATCCCCAACGGCGTGGACAAGCCGGTGGCGTTCGTCTTCGGGCCGGAGCACGGCGCGGTGTCGAGCAAGCTCGTGAGCAACGCGGCGCGCGAGGCCTACCAGAAGAGCTACAGCCACCTCTACGTCGTCGGCTTCGCGATCGAGCCCGAGGCGCGGAAGTTCGTGGAGGCGTGCGAGGCGCTCAGCGGCATCGCGTCGACCTACGTGCAGGCGACGCCCGACCTGATGATGGGCGACCTGCTCAAAAATATGCGCTCGAGCCACATCTTCTCCGTGTGCGGTCTGCCCGAGATCGCGCTGGCGAAGACGAAGGACGGGAAGTTCACGGTGGAGCTGCTCGGGCTCGATGTGTTCGACCCGGTGTCGATGACCTCGACGCACCGCGCGGGCAACGACGTGCCGGCATGGTTCCTCGACCCGGACTACAACGGGCTGGTGTTCAAGGTGCGGCAGGCGTTTTTCCCGCGCACGAGCGCGTGGGAGAACCTGAAGAAGGAGCTGAAGGCGGAGTTTGCCGAAAGCGTATGGGAACATCTCGCCGGCAGCACGAGCACACCCTTTGAATCCGGTGAGCACCGCATGATCGCGGTGAAGGTAATCGACGACCGCGGCAATGAACTGATGGTGACGAAGGAGCTGAAGCCATGATCCGCGAAGTCACGATCCGGCGGTTCAAGCGGTTCGAAAACCAGATGTTTCCGCTGGAGGGACACGTCGTGCTGGCCGGGCCAAACAATGCCGGCAAGACGACGGTATTGCAGGCGATCGCGGCGTGGGACCTGGCATTTATCCGCTGGAAGCAGCTCAACGACTTTCAACGACACGGCGGTGCTTACACCAAGGCGCCGATCGCCCGGCAGGCGTTCATGGCGGTGCCACTGCGGAATTTTCAGCTCATGTGGACCGACCGGCAGTATAGCGGCACGGTCGAGGTAGAAATCCTCACCAATCGAGGAGCGCGAGTGACGATGGAGTTCATCGCCGACAGCACGGAGCAGATTTACGTGCGGCCGAAGTCCAGTATGGAACCCGCCGTGCTGCGAGAGATGGCGTTATCCGCGACCTACATTCCGCCGATGTCCGGCCTCAGCGTGGAAGAACCGGTGTATCAGGGGCCGAAGATTGATCAGCTCCTCGCGTTGCAAAAGCCGGGCGAAGTGCTGCGCAATCTGCTCGTTCAGGCGCATGCGACGCCAGCGTGGAGCGATTTACAGGCGTCGATTCGCCGGCTGTTCGGCTGCGAATTGCTTCCGCCGGACGCGACGGGCGCGGATATCGTGGCGGAATTTCAAAATCGGGCCGGTGAGCCCCGGCTGGATATTCGGTCGGGAGGCAGCGGGTTTCAGCAGGTGCTGATGCTGCTCGCGTTTCTGCACACGCGGCCCGGGGCGGTGTTACTCATCGATGAGCCCGACGCACACCTTCATGTTTTCCTGCAGGATTCGATTTACAGTGAACTCCGGCGGGTCGCGGCACGGACGAACGCACAGCTCATTATCGCGACCCACTCGGAAGTGATCATCAACTCGGTGGCCCCGGAGGAATTGTGTGCGCTCTATGGCGCACCGGCGCGTCTCGCCGACCGCACTGACCAACGTCGGCTCGCCGAGTCCATGGGTGTCCTGAGCCAGACGGATGTGATTCTCGCGTTGCAGGCCAAGCGTGTGCTCTACGTGGAAGGGCATACGGATTTGGATCTGCTGCGGGAATGGGCTGCGGTGCTGCAGCATCCGGTTTACGCATGGTTGAGCACGCAGCCCTTTTGGAGGCCCACCGTGCTTCAGCACCGTGAAGATGCGCCGGGAATTTCCGCCAGGCAGCATCACGATGCGCTCAAGCTGGTTTTGACCGACCTGCCCGCGTTGGAACTGCGCGACGGAGACGGACAGGATCACCCGACGACGCCAATCACCGGTCAGGGTTTTCAGCGAGTGTGGTGGCAGCGCTATGAGGCGGAAAGTTACCTCGTCCATCCCGTGGCATTGGAGCGGTTCATCAGTCAGCTCGTTGGCGGAGGCGATGCGGCGGCTCAAGCTGTCGCCGCGATGCGCGCGGAGCTGGCCAACTTACTCGGCTCGCCAGAACTTGTCGCGGGATTTACCGCCAACCCGCACGCACCGGCACTCCTGATCGAGCGCTTCCTGCGCACGACCAAGGCGAGGACCGAAATTATCCAGCGGCTGCTGGGGGCGGCAGGAGTGCATGGAGTCAACTATACACGCTTCTCGGAAATCGCGGCGTTGATGACTCCCGCTGAGGTGCATCCCGAGGTGCGGGAAAAATTAGACGTTATTCAAAAGGCACTGGGTCTATGAGCGATTTCGAAGTTGAGAATCCGATCCTCAGCTCGCCCTTCGAGGAACCGCGCGAGCATTGGTGGATTTTAGAGGGCGAGAAGGCGGAGCGGCGCTCCGGGCGGCGTCCCGCGATGTATTTTTTTCGCGACCCCAAGGCGGTTGCTGTCGGGCAGGGCAAACAGCCGAGCCTCGCGATCGAACTCAAACTGGTGACTCGCATCCGCGGGCTGGTGAAGAGCTGGCGCGAGCAGAAATATCCGGGCGCGAGCCGCACGACGCGCGAACTGCTCGACTACTGGCGCCGCGAAGGGCGGGAGAAACGGTTGTTCTTCGCGCAGCTCGAAGCGACGGAAACGGTGATTTTTCTGCGTGAGGCGCGCGGTGATTTTCTGCAAGGCGTGGAGATTCCGCGTGACGATCCGAGCGAGACGCAAAAGGCCGAGGGTTTTGCCGGGTTTCCGCGGCAGGCGTGCAAGCTCGCGACGGGCAGCGGCAAGACGACGGTCATGGCCATGCTCGCGGCGTGGAGCATTCTCAACAAGGCGACGGACCGGGGGGACGCCCGGTTTTCCGACGTGGTGCTCGTCGTTTGCCCGAACGTCACGATTCGCGATCGGTTGCGTGAACTCGATCCGGAGCTGGGCGCATCGAGTCTCTACCGGACGCGCGATCTCGTGCCGGAGCATCTGATGCCCGCCTTGAGACAAGGGAGCGTGGTCGTCACCAACTGGCACGTGTTCGAGCCGCAGACCGCGCATGCCGGCGGACAGACGGGAAAGGTGATCAAGACGGGTGTGATGAAGGAGACGCGGCAGCGCATCCATTTCGCAGAGGAAAACACCTCCGGGCGCGGCAAGCGCTACCTGACGCGCGGGACATTCGAATCGTTGGTGGCCGGCGGCACGGTGCAGCCGCTGACCGGCACGGAAAAAACCGATGCGGCGGGGAATGTCATCTCGGTGGAGGTGCGCGAGCGGCGCTACGTCGAGAGCGATGCGGCGGTGGTGGCGCGCATCCTTGGGCGGGAGGTGGGCGGCAAACAAAACCTTCTCGTGCTGAATGACGAGGCGCACCACGCCTACCGCATCCGG
>JANXSC010000306.1 GCA_025352845.1 Opitutaceae bacterium | reverse complement strand
CCCCGCCCTACAACAGGCGGCAGAATCGGCGGCGTTGATCTTTTCGATCTCGGCGATCGAGTTTTCGCGGGCGAGGACGACGAGTTGCGCGCCGAGTTGGCGGGCGAAAGCCACGCCGGCGGCGCTCGTGATCGTCATCTGCGTGGAGCAGTGGATCGGGAAATCGGGCGAGAGGCGACGGATCATCCGGCAGATGCCGATGTCCTGGACGATGGCGGCATCGACGCCGCTCGCGATAATCGCGCGCAGGTAATCTTCGGCGGCGGCGAGTTCGGTGGTGAAGACGAGGGTGTTGAACGTGACGTAGCCGCGCACGCCGCGGCGGTGGAGAAACGCCATCAGGGCGGGCAGGTCGGCCTGCGTGAAATTCTTGGCGCGCATCCGGGCGTTGAAGCGCTCGAGGCCGAAGTAGATCGCGTCGGCGCCGTTTTCGACGGCGGCGCGCGCGCAATCCCAGTCGCCGGCAGGGGCGAGCAGCTCGGGTTTTCGCTTGGTGGGAGCGAGCGCGTGGGGCTGGGCGTGGGACGACATGAAGGGCGGAGCGTTGGCTGTTTTCCCCAAAGCGCAATCGTCAGGCGGCGTCGGTGCCGGCCGGGTCGTCGCGGGTGCGGACGTGCTCGCGCAAGAGCTTGAGGAACTGCTCGGCCCCGCGGCTTTGGTAGCGTTGCAGATGGCGGATGACGACGAGTTCGCGCGTCGGCTCGCTGCCGGTGAGCCGCAGGTAGGTGAGCGATTCGCGGTCTTCGGCTTGCCGGGCGAGTTGCGGCAGAAGCGAAATGCCCAGGCCCGAGGAGACGATTTGCTTGAGCGTCGCGACTTGGGCGCAGCGGAAACCGATCTGGGGCTGAAATTTTTGGTCGCCGAAAAACGCCTGGATCTGCGCCGCGAGCGAGCTGGAGTCGCCGAGCGAAACAAAGGTTTCGCCGGCCAGATCGCTCACGCTGATCTCGGTGCGACTTGCGATGGGGTGGCGCCGGCCGACGACAAGAAGCAGCGGCTCAGTGAACAGCGGCTCGATTGAGATGCGGTGGTCCTTTACCGGTTGGGGCACGACCGCGAGATCGACGTCGCCCTCCACCACCGCGCGGAGCAAGCTGCCGCGAAAGTCCTCCCGCGCCCCGATCAGGAGGTTGGGGTGCTCATCACGGAGGCGCGCGATCAGCGGGGTCATCAAGTAGGGCATCACGGTCTGGACGGCGCCGACGGTGATGCGACGGCCAAGGCCGCGCTTGTCGCCGAGTTCCTTGGTGGCGTTTTCGACCTCGAAGAGGATGCGGCGGGCTCGCTCAAGGAAGGCGGTGCCGGCTTCGGTCAGGACGGCTTTACGGCCAAGGCGGTGGAAGAGTTTATGGCCGACCTCGGCTTCCAGCTTCTGGATTTGCTGGCTAAGCGACGGCTGGGAGACGTGGTTGCGTTCGGAAGCGCGGGTGAAATTCCCCGTGTCGGCGATTGCTACAAAGTAACGAAGTTGATGCAGCTCCATAGGTTTTATCTATCACAACAATAGGAAGTCGCGATTTCAACTATTGAGATAGATGCCGTATAGTAGCTGCGTCGAACCGAGATCGGTGCGACGAAACAAAAGACAAACATATGAATAAGAACATCCTAGTTGCGGTCCCCGTCAGCCTCATCGCTGTAGCCGCCATCGTGCTTTCTATCCGTTCCTCAGTCAGTGCGGAGTCCTTGGTCGGCTATGGCAGCGTCGGTGCAGTGCTGTGCGTGGCGGCCTTGGAGTATCGCATTACTTGGAAACGGCTCTTCGGTCGCAACTGAAGGCGGCCCGGGAGTTGAGTTAGCCTAACAGGGGCCCGGAGCAATCCGGGCCCCTTTTTATTTTTGGCGGGACAGCAGCGTGGGCGGGGAAGAGAGTCGCCGCGCAGTTAGACAAACAACGGTGGCCATGACGCTCTTCAGGCAAACACCGCCGAACTCCGAACGCATGGAGGCTTTGCCCGACAATGAATCTTGGAAAAACTGGTTTCAGCTCTACGGCCCGAAACTGCTGCTCTGCGCACGGCAGTGGACGCGGTCGCTGGCCGACGCGGAGGACGTGGTGCAGGAAGCGTTCGTGCGATTCTGGCGCCACCAACGCGGTCTCCCTGGCGAGCCGATGGCGCTCCTTGTCACCTCGGTGCGCCGGGCGGCCTTTGACCGGGCGCGACGCGAGGGCCGGCGCAGCGCCCGCGAAGAGCGCGCGATGGCCGATGCTCCGACCGCGATATTTGATGTGCCCTTCGACGGCGACGAGCGCCGCGTCGCGATCGAGGAGGCGCTGCAACGCATCCCGCCCGAGCAACGCGAGGTGCTCGTGCTCAAAATTTGGGGCGACCTCACGTTCGACCAGATCGCGGTCGAGCTTGAGCTCTCGCCCAACACCGCGGCCTCGCGTTATCGCTACGCGCTCGCCGCATTGCGTCAGGAACTGAGCGCCGCCGACTGCCATGGATGACGAATTGCAAAATCTCGAAGCGGAGCTAAAACGCCTCCGGCCTGCCGCGGCCTCGCGCGCGCTCCGGGCTCGCGTTGAACACCAACTCGCACGGCCGGTGGGAGTGCAGCCGGTCGCTCCATTGCGCTGGGTGTGGTTTGCCGTGCTGCCGGCGGCGGCCGCGGCGGTGGTCGTGCTGCTGCGGTATTCCCAACATCCGCCGGCCTCCCGGCCAGTGCGCGGCGATGTCATCGTCGACGCCCCGTTGAAGCCCGTCGCCACGGAAAACGTGCTCGTCTCAGCCAGCGACGAAGGCCTCGTCACGCTCGAAGACGGCACGCCGGCGCGCCGCGAGCGCCTGCAGTTCGTCGATACCATCACGTGGAAAAATCCGCGCACCAATTCCTCGCTCCGCTGGAGCGTCCCACGCGAAGAGGTTCGCGTCGTGCCGGTCGTCTTCCAGTGACGCGCGTTTTTTTCATCTCAACGTCTCCTCGTCCATTCATCCTATGAAAACCTGCATCTGCCATCTCGCCGCGGCCCTCGGTGCCGCCGCGATTTTTCCCGCGGCCCGCGCCGCCGACTCCACGCCCCCCGCACCGGCGGCGGAAAAGCGCGAACTACGCGTGCTCGCAGCGCCGGACCGCGAACGCCACGTCATCGTCCAACGTGACAGCGACAAGGGAGAAAAAGAGACGGTCGCGTTTCTCGGCGTCGAAGCCTCGCCCGTTTCTGCCGCACTCAGCGCGCAACTCTCGCTCCAGCGTGGCACGGGCCTAGCGGTCAACCACGTCGTCGCCAAAAGTCCCGCCGCCGGCGTGCTCAAGGAGCACGACATCCTGCTCAAGCTCGACGACCAGATCCTGATCGAGACGCGGCAGCTTTCCGTCCTCATCCGTGGCCACAAAGAGGGCGACGAGGTCACCGTCACCTACCTCCGCGCCGGGCAGAAAGCCACCGCGACGATCAAGCTCGGCAAACAGGAGGTCCCGAAATTCAGTTGGACGGCGGGCTCAAACGTGCGCGCTCTTGCCGGGATGACCGGAGGGCAGGACGGGATGTTTGAGTTTCTCACGCCTGGGCCTGAGGGCGACCGCGAGCATCTGGATCGCGTGCTCTCGCTGATCGGTCGTGTCCGCAGCGCACCCGACGCGCCGCCGATGCGCATCCAAATCGATCATGGAAACGGGCCGGGGTTTCGCGCGATGAGCGTGAACACTGGCAACAGCAACATCGTCTTCTCCGACGATGAAGGCGCTCTCGAACTCACGATGGCGGACGGCGTGAAGTCGCTCGTCGCGAAAAATGCCAAGGGCGAGCAGGTTTTTTCCGGCCCCGTCACGACGCCCGAGGAACGCAAGATTGTGCCGGCAGAAGTGCGCGTGCGGCTGGAGAAACTCGAGGGGATGCGCGATGTCACGTTTCGCACCGACGGCGATTTCAAGGGTGCCGAGACCAAGGTCGTGCGCCCGCGCGGGATCGGCCTGCCCCTGCCGGCTCCGCGCCGCGCTCCCGCGTCGCCGATTTTCTACTGAGTTTCCGGGCGTGGTGCGCGGAGGTGTTGGGGTAAAAACTGCGGGGCGTTGTGGCCTCGCGGTTTTTTCGTTTAGTTCACCACCGGCGGACCGTCCGCCGTTGCCGGACGTTTCAAGAACGCGGCGGCGACGAGCGAAATCACTGTGCCGAAGAAAAATCCGCCAAGAAATCCCATGGCGGTATAAGCCACGGGCCCGGTCATCACGCGGATCATTTTTTCGGCACCCTCGAGCTGGGCGCCGCTCAGCCCCTTCGCCTCGAGTTTCGCGATCTCGGCTTGGGTAATCACGTCCGAGATTCCTGGATTGATAAACTTCACGTAGGCAAAGTTCGTCACGATTCCGAAGAGCGAGGCGAACAGCGCGATCATCACGCCGGCGCCGAGCGCGCGGCCGTAGCCGAAGGGCTCGCTTGCCGGAACTTCGGCGCGGCGCGCCTTCACCCCGAGCGTAATGCAGGCGATCCCGATTAAGAGTCCACCGACGGAGCCTAGAATTTGGGCGGTGCCGAATTTCGACGCGTCGGAATGATAGCCCAGCAGGTAGAGCGAGATCGCGAGGACCGCTCCGGCGATGGCCATCAGGAAACCGTAGGTGAGGGGTGTTTTCATCGGGTGGCGACTGTGGAGGTTTCCCGGCCGAAAACAATCTCGCCGTGAACCACGCGCCGCTCCGGGATGGACGGCCGAAGTCCGAGGTAGCGCGAGGCTTCAGCTCGCGACGGGGCGGATAAAGTATTCGTATCGGACGCGGGCTGAAGCCGCGCGCTA
>JANXSC010000298.1 GCA_025352845.1 Opitutaceae bacterium | reverse complement strand
GATGCTCCACGCCTCGGAATTGGAATCAAGGCAAAGCACATCGCATACCCGCATCCCCGGTTGGAGTGATGCTCCACGCCTCGGAATTGGAATCAAGGCAAAGCTCCAGGACAGACTCCTATCCCGAGCAATGCAAAGTTCACCGTCCGCCCGGCGCCAACCCGCGCTCGCCTGCCCGCGCAAAGGTGAGCACACGCTGAAATTCCGCGCTCGTCGCCTGTGCGTGGCTCGCGAGTTTCTCCAGCGCCTGCGTGCGGTTAAGTCCGTCGCGATAGAGGATGCGGTGAATTTGTTTCACGCGGTCGAGCTGCTCGGGCGTGAAACCGTTGCGCTCGAGGCCCACGCGGTTGACCGCGCGCACTTCGGCGGGCGTGCCGTCGGCGATGAAGAACGGCGGCAGGTCGTGCACGAGCTTCGCCGTCGCGGAGAGCATCGCATACGCGCCGAGCCGGCAGAACTGGTGGATGCCGCCATAGCCACCGACGATCACGTGATCCTCGATCGTGACGTGGCCGGCGACCATCGCGCCGTTGCTCATCACGATGTGGTTCCCAATCACGCAGTCGTGCGCGATGTGGCAGGCGCCGAGGAGAACGTTGTCCGATCCCATGCGCGTGAAGTCGCCGTCGTTGGTCGCGCAATGCACCGTCACGTATTCGCGAAACACATTGCGCTCGCCGATGCGGAGGCCGGGCGTGCCACCTTTGAACTTCAGGTCCTGCGTCTTGCCGCCGATGCACGCGTAGGGGAACACCTCGCAATTCTTGCCGACCGACGTGCGGCCCTCGACGCTCGCGTGATGGTGCAGCCGCGTGCCGTCGCCCAGTTCCACGGTTGCACCGACAAACACGTAGGCGCCAATCTCCACCTCGGCGCCAAGCTGCGCGCCGGTTTCCACGATCGCGGTGGGATGGATTTTTGAGGACATGCTCAGAGGTAGCGCGACGCTTCAGCCCGCGTCTGAAGATATTCCGAACGCGGGCTGAAGCTCCGCGCTACCCCGAACCGTCGCCCGCCACGCTTTGCGTCATTCACCATAACTGCGCTCACTCGATTTCGGAGCTGTCCACGATGGCGAACATCAGTTCGCCCGACGACACGACCTGGCCATCGACGGTGCACGTGACCTCGGCGGCCGCGAGCTTGGTGCCACGGGTCTTGGTCAGCTTGGCGTTGATGATGAGCTGATCGCCGGGGCGGACGGGTTTGCGGAATTTCACTTTGTCCGCGCTCATGAAGAGCGTCGTTTTCCCCTCGGCCGAACCGCGCTTGAGCATGAGGACGCCCGCAGCCTGCGCCATCGCCTCGAGCTGGAGCACGCCGGGCATCACGGGATTGCCGGGGAAGTGGCCCTGAAAATACGGCTCGTTGATGCTCACGTTCTTGATCGCGACGAGCGAATCGTCGCCGATGAACTCCACCACGCGGTCGAGCATGAGGAACGGGTAGCGGTGCGGGAGCGTGTCGAGGATGCGGCGCACATCGAGCTCCGTCTCGTGCGGCATCACCATGGTCGGGCGTGCTCTTTTCTTTGGGCCTTTTTTCCTCTCCTCGAGTTTGGCCGCGAGCGCCTTGGTGAGTTCGGCGTTGATCGCGTGGCCGGGGCGCGTCGCGACGATGTGCGCCTTCAGCGGCAGGCCGAGCAGCGTGATGTCGCCGATGATGTCGAGAATCTTGTGCCGCACGAACTCGTCCTTAAAACGCAGTCCTTCCTTCGAGATGATTTTGTCGCCGCGGATTACGACCGCGCAGTCGAGCGAGCCGCCCTTGATTTTGCCGAGCTTCAGCAGCTCCTCGATATCCTCATAGACCGTGAAGGTCCGCGCGGCGGCGATCTGCGTCATGTAGCTGTCGGGATCGATCGTGAGCGAGAGATGCTGCGTGTGGATGCCGCGATCGTCGGCGGAGGTGCAGGAAATTTTCAGCTCGTCACACGGCAGCGCGATGATGGAGGAAAGGCCCTTCGTCACCGACACGGCGGCATCGAGCGTGAAATACTCGCGGTCCGCCTCCTGCTCGACCGGCTCGCCCTGCATGATGAGATCGACAAATGGTTTCGC
>JANXSC010000266.1 GCA_025352845.1 Opitutaceae bacterium | reverse complement strand
TTGAAGCGGGACCAGTTCATGGGAGGGATTTTTTAACCACGGATTGCTCGGATGAGCACGGATAAAGTCGGACTATCTGTCCGCCGGAAATGCAGCGGTTGGCGGCAGTGCAAACTGCGGGTGCGCCTCGATCCGTTTTTCAAACTGCACGCGCGCCTCGGGCGGGACTGTCGCCGGAATTTTCGAGCTGCTGCGGCGCCACCGCGCGAGCCAGTCGGCGCCGAGCAAGCGCGCTGGGCGCGCGTGGGTGTTCGCGCCGTCGGCCCGCGTGAAGGCGATGGTGGTGTCCGCTTTCGGTCCCGTGCCGACGCCTTCGCCGACGAAGAAGCCCGCACTGAGCAACGCCACGCGTGCCGAAGTCGCGGCGGAATAGGTATAGAGTTCGACCGACTTCGGTGTGCAGGCCGCTAGGATTCGCGCGAAGGTCTCCGCCGTCCAGAGCATGGAGTCCGTCTTGTAGGAAAAGGGATCGTAGAAAATCAGGTCCGGCGGTTTGGCGTCCGCGAAGAGTTGGAGGAAATCCCCGTTCCGCAGCTCCCAGTGCATCCCGCCCGATTCGTGCGTCCAATGGCCCTGCGCCAGAATCGTCTTGGGCGCGCCGTGGCGGACATGCGGAAAATAACCCGCGTGACCGGCGGCGAGCCGCAGGGGATCGAGGTCGCACTCGAAGCTCACGAGGCGCAGCGGTCGGAGCGGGCCGTCGGTTTTTTCGGCGAGGCAACGCTCGAAGCAGCGCAGCACCGCCATGGCGTTGCTCGCGGCACCGAGGCCCACGTCCCACACGACCAACTCGTCCGCGGTCGCATCGCCCGCGGTGAGTCGCGCGGCGAGCGCGGACTGCTCGACGTAGAGCCGGTTCGCCTCGTCCTCCGGTCGGTTAACCGAGTGCATGACCTCGCCTGAGCTGATTTGGCGGACGCTGTTGAAACCGGCGGGTCCGCGGTGAATCTCATAGTCACCGAGTCGTGGAAATTTGAAAATCTTCGCCGGCTTCGGCTTCACACTGGGATTTACAGAATCCGTGCGCGTGAGTTCGGGGCGCATGCGCTCGTAGAATTCGAGAAACGTGCCCGCCAAAATCGCTTCGCGCATTGCGCGCATCAGATTGTGATAGAACGAAAGGTTGTGGATCGCCAGCAGGTGCCAGCCGAGCAATTCGTCGGACTTGATCAGATGGTGCAGGTAGGCGCGCGTGTGGTCGCGGCAGGCCTGACAGCGACACGCGGGGTCGAGCGGCTCCTCGGAAAATTTATACACGGCGCGGCGAAGATGCAGCTTGCCCAGCGTCGTGAACACCGTGCCGCGTTGCGCGAGTTGCGCCGGGATGATGCAGTCGAACATGTCCACGCCGCGATGCACGGCCTCGAGCAGGTCGAGCGGCATGCCGACGCCCATCAGGTAGCGCGGGAGATTTTTCGGCAGATACGAGGCGGCGAGGCCGGTGAACTCGTAGCGCTGTTCCGCCGTTTCGCCGACAGCGAGGCCGCCGATGGCGAGGCCGTCGAACGGCAGGCCGCGCAAAAACTCCGCGCTCTTTTTCCGCAGGTCCGGGTGACACGCGCCCTGCACGATGCCGAACATCGCCTGCGGCGAATCGCCCCGCGCCACGAGCGAGCGTTGCGCCCAACGGTGCGTGAGCAGCATCGCCGTCTCCGCTTCCGCGTAAGGCGCGGTCGAGGGCACGCACTGGTCGAGCACCATCATGATGTCGCTGCCGATGGCCCGCTGCATCGCGATGCTGTTCTCCGGCGAGAGCAGGTGCATGTTGCCATCGACGTAGCTCTGAAACGTCGCGCCATCCTCCGTCATCCGCCGCGAGCCCGGCAGCGAGAAAATCTGAAACCCGCCCGAGTCGGTGAGCACGGGCCCGTCCCAATTCATGAAGCGGTGGATGCCGCCGACTTTTTTAAAAACCTCCGGACCAGGCCGCAGCAGGAGGTGAAACGTGTTCGCGAGCAGGACGCGCGCGCCGACGGCCTTGAGCGTGTGAATCGTCTGGCCCTTGACGGTCGCCTGCGTGCCGACCGGCATGAAGATGGGCGTCTGGACCTCGCCGTGCAGCGTCTGAAACCGCGCCGCGCGCGCCTGGGAACCGGGAGCTTCTCGTTCGAGGGTGAAGTTTAAACGCGACATTGCGGTCGGGTGAAAGAATGGGAGCCGGCGCGAATAGGAAGAACTTTCCGCGGCGTAACGGCCGTAATGTTAATCGCGAAAGCGCGAAAGAGCGGAGCTGCGGAAAGGGAAAACGAATCCGTTTTAGGGCGTCGGCAAGAATGATGCCCTGCGAATTCGCAGTCCTGATTCAGACCCGCAGCGAGCCACGGAAGCCGCGGCCGCTGTAGTAAGACTCGGCTCCGTTGTGATAGATGAAGACCCGGCCGAAACGGCGATCGCCGAAGATGGCGCCGCCGAGTTTTCTGATCTCCGTCGATGTTTTCAGCCAGCTCGACGACTTTGTGTCGAACTCGCCCAGCTTCTGCAGCTCGTGATATTGTTCCTCCGTCAACAGCTCGATGCCCATGCCCTCGGCGAGATCCCTCGCACTATTTTTCGGCTTAAAGTTCTTCCGGGAATCGAGCGCTTCCCGGTCGTAGCAAAGACTCGTGCGGCGTTCGGGACTTTGCGGCGAACAATCGAAAAAGATGAATTCGCCGGTCTTAGGATCCTGGCCGAGGACGTCCGGTTCGCCGCCGGTGCTTTCCATTTCGCCGAGTGACCACAATTTGTCGGCCTTCGCCTCCAGCCGAGCCTTGACCCCGGCCCAGTCGAGCCCGGCATGGCGGCGCGGATGTTTTTCGAAGCGGGCTTGCAAGGTGCCGAGCAGTTCGTCGCGTTGCTTGCGGGACAATTCCTTTTTGGTTTTAGCGCCTTTCATAGAGGTTTTTTCTGTTTCATCGCCCGCGACTACAGTGGGGCCGAGCTGACCGCATTGCTGGATTTTGGCCGCACGCGCGAACCGCTGCTCAATGCAGCGTGCGATCGGATTGCGGCGTATGCGCGCGCAGTTGGCGAAAAGGTATCGTGAGGTCCAACCACACCGGCGCCGGCAGCCGCTCGCGGGCGTAGTTTTCTTGGCGCGCGTGAGTGGGCTGACCTACGGCGCCGGCGTGATCTCTTCGATCTCGACGACGACGGGTTTGCCGGGGGCGCAGTCGGCCTTGAGGGCGACGAATTTTTCCCGGTAGCGATCGTAGATCGGCCAGAGGGCGTTGCGATCGGTTTCGGGAATGGCGAGCGTGTCGATCGCGGCGCGGGAGAAGAACGCGAATTTCCCCTCGGAGATCGGCGGCGGAAGCGCGGCGAGCGGAACCTTGCAGCGGAAGAGAAACATCAGCCAGTGCGACTGGCCCTCGTAGGCCTTCTCCGCGATCATCGCGAAGAGGTGAAAATCGGCCGAGGTCACACGATGGCCGGTCTCTTCCATCGTCTCGCGCAGCGCGCACTCGAAAGGCGATTCACCGATGGCGGTTTCCAACTTGCCGCCGATGGGGCTCCAGCTGCCGAGATTGGGCGGCTTGGCGCGCAGCATGAGCAATTGTTCGCCGGCGGAATTTTCGAGGAAGACGAGGACGGCGATTTTGTGGGCGAGGGCCATGCGTGCCGGAAGCAGGAGAGAATGGGGGACGGAGAGAAGGGGAGATGCGGAGAACGGGGAGCGCGACTCAGGTGCTCCGGTCCGCGCCGCGTTTTTTAAGATCGTCGCGGGCGGCCTCGAGTTTGGCGCGTTCCTTGGAGGAGAGGCTGCCGAGGCCGGAGGTCGCGATCTTGTCGAGGAGGGCGTCGACCTCGGCCATCGAGGGGTCGGCCGGCATGGATTTCCCCGAAGCGACGGCGGCGGATTTTGCCGGGAGATCGGGGAGGACGCGGAGCTTGGGTTGGCGTTTCCAGAAACGAAGATCGGGGAGGGTGAAGTGGCCCTGTTGGTAGCGGACGAACAGGTGCGCGTAGCCGCAGGTGGACCACAGGAAAATCATGGAGGTCCAGTCCCGCGCGGCCAGTGCCATGAGCGTGTAGATGCTCACCAGCACGATAGCCGCCCACTTGGCGAGCAGAGTGAAGAAAACCGGGGCGCCGGGGAAGTGCGTCGCGAACGCGACAAAAAGGGCAAGCGCGCCGGGTTCGCCCAGAAATGCGGTGGGCTGGATGAGGCCGACGAGCGAGAGCACCACGACGGGCACGAGATAGATTCCGGCGTAGAGGTAAGCGTAGACTTTCCGGCCAAACGTCCGTTCCAGTTCACCGCCGAACCACCACAGCATCAGCATATCGACCGCAAAGGGGACGATGCTCGGTGGATTGAAGAGTCCGTAGGTGAAAAGGCGCCAAACCTCTCCTCTGAAAACGTCGGCACTGGTGAAACTCAGCCAGCGGAAGATGGGACTCGCGTGGCTGCCGAGCACCGCGACCACGAACATGAGCACACAATATACGACGACGATGAAGTGCGACGCGTAGATCGGATGGCCGCGCCAGTAGGTGACGGGTTTGTGTTCTTCGGAATAGCCGTAGCCGCTCATGGTTGCGGGCGGACGTTGGCCCGCGACGCGGAGGGCGGCAAGCCGTGAGCGAAAATTTCCCCGCCGTGCCGCGCGAGGTCGCGGTTGCTTTTGGCGCGGCGATTCGCCAACACATTTTTTCCGCGTCCTCCTCGCGTCGGTTCTCGTCTGGCTTTCGATTCCCTCCCCATGAAAATCCTCCGCTCCCTCCTCGTCCTCGGTGTCGCGCTCGCCTCCGTGCTGCGCGCCGAGATCAAACTGCCCGCCATCATCGGCGATCACATGGTGCTCCAGCAAAAGCAGGCCAATCCCATCTGGGGTTGGGATGCGCCGGGCACCCAGGTCACGGTCACGTTTGCCGGCCAGTCGCACACCGCCACTGCGGGCAGCGAGGGCAAGTGGGTTGTGAAACTCGCCGCCGTCCCCGCCAACGCCGCTCCGCAAAAAATCACGATCGCGGGCACGAATCGCGTCGAAATCCAGGACGTGCTCGTCGGCGAAGTGTGGATGTGCTCGGGCCAATCCAACATGGGCTTCACGCTCAACTCGGATTGGAACGGCGACATTGAGGCCGCGGCGTCGAATCTCCCGAATCTGCGCCTCATCAAGGTGCCGCAGGTCGGCACGCAGGAATTAAAGACCGATTTCAAGGGCCAGTGGCGCGCCTCGACGCCGGAGACCGCGCGCAGTTTCAGCGCGGTCGGATTTCTCTACGGCCGCTACATCCACGAGATTGTTGGCGTGCCCGTCGGCCTAATCGACAACGCGTGGGGCGGTTCGGCGGCCGAGGCGTGGATTCGCCGCACGACCATCGACAACGAGCCGCGTTTCAAAACGCTCATGGACGCGACCGCGAAGCGCGAAGCGGATCTTCAGTCGGAGAAGGGCAAAGCGGATTTCGCCGCCGCGCAGGCGAAGTGGAAGGAGAATGCGGAGAAGGCGAAGGCGGAAAAGAAGCCGGTGCCGGCTGCGCCGCAGCAATACCTCACGGGCAACGCCCGCCCCGGAAACATCTTCGCCGGCGTCGTCAACCCCACGCTCGGCTACGGCATGAAAGGCGTGGTCTGGTATCAGGGCGAATCCAACGCCGGCCGCGCCTACGAGCACGCCGAGCTGTTTCCGTTTCTGATCGAGCAGTGGCGCAAGGAGTGGGGGCAGGGGGATTTTTCGTTCTACTGGGTGCAGCTCGCGGACTTTCAGGCGGAGAAACCGCAGCCTGGCGAGAGCACGTGGGCCGAGCTGCGCGAGACGCAGACCAAAACCCAGAAACTTCTGAACACCGGCCAGGCCGTCATCATCGATCTCGGCGAGGGGAAGGACATCCATCCGCGCAACAAACACGATGTTGCCGCGCGTCTCGTGCGCTGGGCGCTCGTGAAAGACTACGGGATGAAGCTTCCGTATCGGAGTCCCGAGTTTAAGGGCCTCGCGATCGAGGGCGCGAAGGCGACCGTCACGCTCGATTGTTTCGGCAGCAAGCTCCGCGCGTTCGATGTGGCCGAGGCGCGCGGCTTCGCCGTGTGCGGCGAAGACAAAGTCTGGCATTGGGCCACCGGCAAAGTCATCGCGCCCGACAAGGTCGAGGTCACCAGCGACCAAGTCGCCGCGCCCATCGCTGTGCGCTACGCGTGGGCCGACAACCCGGTCTGCAATCTTTTTTCCGACGACGGCCTGCCGGTCACGCCGTTTCGCACCGACAACTTCGACATGATCACGAAGCCGAAGGTGGCGATGGCGGCGAAATAGGTCGCTGGTTTGGGCTTGGTGTAGGGCGGGGTCTCCCGACCCCGCCGCGTTTGGACACGCGCGGCGAACATACGACGGCGGGGTCGGGAGACCCCG
>JANXSC010000182.1 GCA_025352845.1 Opitutaceae bacterium | reverse complement strand
GACCCCGGCCCGGGCTCAACGAGCGCGGCTACAACCAATCCCCTCCCCGGTTCCGCGCACATCCAGCTCCCGCACCACGACCGCGCCGAGGCGAAAATCGCCGGCACCGTCGCGCGCCTCACCCGCGTCGCGAGCGGCCTGCCCCCGATCAAGATCGCGGCGGCAGTCGAATGGGCGGAGAAGAAAGCCGGCTTCGAATTTGCCGCGCTCCAGCGCACCGCGCTCCAGCACGCCCTCGCCCATAAGCTCTCGATCCTCACCGGCGGTCCCGGCACCGGAAAAACCACGATCCTACGCGCGCTCGTCGAGATCCTGAAGGCGAAGAAGGTGCGCGTGCATCTCGCCGCGCCCACCGGCCGCGCCGCGCAACGACTCTCGGTCACGACCGGCGGCTTCGCCACGACGATTCACCGGCTCCTCGGCTACGACGCCGCGGCCGGTGGATTTCAGGCCAACGACAACAAGCCCCTCGCCACCGATTTCCTCATCGTCGACGAAGCCTCGATGCTCGACTCGCGCCTCGCCGCCGCGCTCCTGCAAGCGGTGCCGTCGCGGGCGCACCTCCTCCTCGTCGGCGACATTGACCAGCTCCCGAGCGTCGGCGCCGGCAACGTGCTGAAGGATTTGATTGCTGTAGCCGGGGTCGCCGACCCCGGCCAACCGGGCTCTACAATTCCCACCACCCGCCTCTCCGTCATTTTCCGCCAGTCCGGCCAAAGCCAGATCGTCACCACCGCCCACGCGATCAACGCCGGCGAACCGAAGGCCCCGCCCGTCATCTCCGAAGTTGCGGGCGCGCAAGTCTGGGCCGATCTTAACTTCATCGCGGCGACCGACGCCGAGGACTGCGTGCGGAAGGTAATCCAGCTCGTCACCGAATTCATCCCGCAAAAACTGAAGTGGCCGCACCCGATCGACGACGTGCAGGTGCTCGCGCCGATGCACAAGGGCGTCGCCGGCGTCGGCAATCTCAACGTGCAGCTCCAAGCCGCGCTCAACCCCGCGGTGGGCGGGCGCGTCCCTGCGCCCGCATTCGGCTCCCCTGCCGGCGCCGAGACGCGCCGGCCCACCTCGATTCGCTCGCTCGCCGGCGAGTTTCGCCCCGGCGACAAGGTCATCCAGCTGCGAAACAACTACGACAAAAACGTCTTCAACGGCGACATCGGCACCGTCGCCGCCGTCGATCCCGAAGCGGGGGCGCTCGACGCCGTGTTCGATGGCGAGCGCCACACCTTCGAGCGCGGCGAGCTGGGCGACCTCGCCCTCGCCTACGCCATCAGCATCCACAAATCGCAGGGCAGCGAGTATCCCGTCGTGATCGTGCCGCTGTTGAAAGCGCACTTCATGATGCTCCAACGCAACCTCCTCTACACCGCGATCACGCGCGGGAAGAAAAAGGTCTTCCTCGTCGGCGACCCCGCCGCCTACGCCATGGCCGTGCGGAACAGCGAAGCGAAACAGCGCGTCACGCATCTGCGGGAGAAGATTGCTGCGCTCAGCGGCCCCGGGAGCGACACCCGACGCCACGATTAACCGCAGAAAGCAGTCGGAGTTCGCTCCACCGCTGGCGTAGCGCCGACCTGGCCTCTTCCCGGCCGGAAACGCGACGCTACGCGACCCGCACAAAATCATCGATCGCCACATTCGTGCGCACATAGGCGAGCAGTGCCGTCACTCCCTCGGCTCCGACGGTTATGATCGCTTGATAAAGGCCTGCATCCTGCGAACGGATTTGGGCGAACTCCCCCCGTTCGACAAAGCCCCGCATCGCGCCGTCGAGCACCAGCGCGTGGAAAATGTGCCGCAGTTCGCGGGTCTTCGTCGCGTCGGGGAGCCCGGCCGAGAGGTATTTCTCGAAACACTCGGCGGTGAGTTGCTCGCGCTTCGCGATCTCCGACTGGAAGCCGAAGATCACTTTAAGAATTTCCCGGAGGCTCGGATTTCGGTCTGAGCGGAAGACCTGCTGGAGCTTCAGCAGATTCCAAAATTCTTTCGGCTTCTCCAGGAGCAATTGCGTGGCGATGGCCTCGGCCGCCGGCCAATTTTCCAATGCCACCGCTTCGCTGAGTTCGGGATGCTTCGCCGCCATTTCCTGCGCCTGCGTGGTGAAGCGCTGGCGATACATCTCCCGGTCGATCTTCATGCCGTCATCGCCGATGGGCTCATGCACGACGCCAGCCATCGGATCGACCGAGGTATTCGTGTAGGTCGCGGGTTTGGCCGGCCCGGTGGCGCCTGTGCCTTCGATCCCGGTATCTGGCCCTGCCGCCGGAAGGCCTTTCGGCAGTTTCAATTTTTGATCGTAGTCGAAATCTTCCTCGAAGAACTCCCAGTTGGCGAAGAAATCGAAGAGCGCGAATCCATCCTTCGCCGCCGTGCGCTCGGTCGTGCCGTCTTGGTGCTTGAACGTGAAGAGGCGCGTGCCGCGGCCTTTGATCTGGATGAAATCGGTCGGCGAGAAAATGGGACGCGCGAGCACGACGTTGAGCAGGTCTTCGCAGTCGTAACCGGTGGTCATCATGCCGACCGTCACGCACACGCGCGTGCGGCTGGTGTCGTAGTCGCGAAACTCCGCCGCGCGCCATCGGGATTTTCCGTTCAGGTTGTTGTTGGCGAAATCCATCGCCATCTGCTGCGCGCCGGGCTGGTCGGACGTCACCTGCACCGCGAAATCCGAGCCGGCGCCATACACTCCAGGCCAGCGCCGCGTCGCCTCCGCGTTGAGCAGCGCCACGAGCTTGGTGGCGTGCCTGCGGCTCACGGCGAAGCAGATCGCTTTGCCAATCTCGCCAGTGAGCGGGTCGCGTTTGGCGTGTTCGAGGAAGCAGCGCGCGAAGCTGAGATTCGTCTCGTCCGAGAAAAATTTCCGCTCGAAATCGCGGCCTTCGAAGACGAGTTCGGTTTCCTGCCCGTCCTCATCGGCGGTGACTTTCACCGTGTAGCCGTCGGCGAGCATCTGCGTCGTGATGTCGGTGCGGGCGTCGATGGCGACGGGGTTGACGAGGAAGGGCGTGGGTTTGTGCCGCACCGCGTCGAGCAGGCTGTAGCAAAACGTCGGCGTGCCGTCGTCGCAGCCGAAGGTGCGGTAGGTGTCGAGGAGCAGGCGCTTTTCGTAGGCGCGCGGATCGTCGCCGGCCTCCTTGTCCGTGACGCCCTTCAAATAATCGCGTGGCGTCGCCGTGAGCCCGAGCTTGGCACCGACGAAGTATTCGAAGATCGCGCGGTTGTTGCCTGAAATCGTGCGGTGCGCCTCGTCGCTGATGATGAGCTGGAAATCCGTGGGCGCGAAGTCGGTGAGGAAACGGTTGTTCGTCGCGAGGCTCTGGATCGTGGTGACGACAACCTGCGCCTTCGACCAGTCGTGGCGTTTCTGTTTGTAGATGACGGTCGAGATGCCGTCCGCCGCGAGGTAGGCCGTGAAGTTTTTCTCGGCCTGCTTTTCCAACTCGAGCCGGTCCACGAGGAACAGGATGCGGTGGGCGTTCTCGGTGCGGAGATAGAGCTTCGCGACCGCAGCGCTGAGGAGCGTCTTGCCCGTGCCCGTCGCCATTTCGAAGAGGAAGCGATGCTTGCCGGGGAGGGCGGCTTGCTGGAGTGCGCGGACGGCGGCGACTTGGTAGTCGCGGAGCAGGCGGACTTTTTTGTTCACCATCGCGGTCGCGCGCTCGGCGGCGGAGTAGGTGGGCCACGCGGCGTCCTGCGAGACGGCGATGTAGTTTTCGTCCACCGCGACGGCGGCGAGACGCGCGGCGTCGGGACGCCATTCGGCCGCTTTGCCGAGTTCTTCGAGCGGGAGGAAACGCGACACACGCACGGGATTTCCTTGCTGAAGATTCCAGTAGTAGTGGACGAGGCCGTTGCTGAGGAAAACATGCGCGACGCCGAGTCCGACGGCGTAGGCGCGGGCCTGCTCCTTGGCCGAGAGGGGATCAATACCCTCCTTTTTCGCTTCAACGACGGCGACCGGCCGACCGTCGGTATTCAGCAGCACATAATCCACGAAGCCTCCGGGCGCGTGTTGGTAGTCGGTGCCCAGATCAAGATTTGGCGCGAAGACCTTCTTCGTGACGCGATGCTCGCAAACGATGTTTTCCCGCCGGCCCGTCGAGTCGGGAAGGAACCGCCAACCGGCCTCCTCCAACAGCTTGTTGATCGTGATCCGGGCTTGGGCTTCGGAGGGCATGGGGCGGCGGGCAGCGTGGGAGAACTACACTGGCGCGTAAAGCTGCACTCTCACGTCTGACAGAGTGGCGAAAGCAGTTTCAATGCGCGGTCGCACCTCTTTCCAGTCGAGTCCGCCGAGACCACAACCGAGCGGTGGAATCGCAATGGATCGAATTCCTAATCGTTGAACCGTCGCAACAAGATCAACCAATCCCGCGTCCACGTCCGCTAAACGACTCGGTTCCCGCCAGTGTCGCTTCGTGGGGAAATTGATGATCCAGCGGGCTTGTCCGCACGCGTCACCCCGATCAAACACTAGCACCCGGCCGGCGCGCACCGAGCCTGCTCGGCATGCTGCCTCGTAGGCCACGAACATCTGAGGGTAAGCTTGGCGAAATTGCAGCGCGATGCCCTTGCCCATCACGCCGACGGTGTTGACGGCATTTACCAGCGCCTCGGTTGGCGCTGCGAGAAGATCGCCGTGGACGATTTCGATCATGAGCTGGATCTCTCACGCCCAAGCAGGCACATATTCGGCAAACTTTCGGGATTTGTTTTCCGGATCGGCCGGCTTGATGAGTTTTCGGTCGATTGCCTCCTGAATGAGGACGGAAACCCCCGAACGCTGGCGCTCGGACATTTTGAGTCGCTCGCGCAGCGACTGGTTGGTCATGACGCTGTCCGAAAAATGTTTCAGCACGGCATGTTGATAGCACGCGTTGAGTCGCTCTTCGGGCGACATCTGCGCGAACGTCCGCGGACAGTAGAGCGTCACTTTGAAGTAGGTCTGGCCCGCTTCGAATTTGAGCGGTGGAAGTCCGTAAAGTTCGACCTCCAGTCCCGCCTTGAGCAGCCCCGAGCCGCGTTCTTCGCAAATTTTGTAACGGCGAAAGGCCCGGGCAAGAAGTTCGTTTCTCGATTCCGGCTGCGTGCCGATCAGGCGGTCCAGTCGCTTCGAAGGCAGGAGACCACCGGGGTTCGAAATCTCGATCCGGTCATCGTAGATTTCGATCAATGGCCCCGTCCCTGTGATCGAAAAATCCTGATGGATGAGTGCATTGGCGATGATCTCACGAAGGGCGATTTCAGGATAGACCGTTCGCTTCACGCGCAACGCCTGCTGGATAACTTCGCTCTGCGGCAGCAGCGACATGACGAATTCCAGCAGGCCTTGAAAGCTGATGGCATACCCTTTGGTGCCTTCCTGCTCCTGCCGGGTTTTTGCCTTGTTCAGGCCATCGTAAACCACGACTCGCACCGCTTTTCGGCTGAGGTCGGGAAACTCGGCGAGCTTTCGTGCCGCGGCGATGGCTCCCAAATTTGTGACGTAGCCGCCGCCCATGGGCTCACGTGAAATAAAGCGCTCGCCACTCATCCATTCGAGCAGTTCGGCATCGGTCGAGATGGGCGGCCGTTCGAGCATCTTGAGAATCGGCCCCGCGTTTAACTTGTCGCCCAACTCGTCTTCTGGGAACAGCACCGACGCATGCAGCTCTTCCCAACGCGGCGTGCGGCTGTGCAGCATCAAAGTGCCGATTTCTTGGCGCGACGCCCCGCGCGTGGTGCCGCCCGAACGGATGAACGCGTCTTCGAGACCCTTGCCGCGCAAATGCACCGGTTTCACCGTCGCCTCCGGAATATGAATGAATAACAGGCGCGCACCGGCGTGGGTTTCAACTCCATGATCTAATGCCAG
>JANXSC010000171.1 GCA_025352845.1 Opitutaceae bacterium | reverse complement strand
GCTCACAATCGGGCGTGATCGCCTCGGCCACATCGGTGATCCGGCAAGAGGGAATTTCGGGACCAGAATTTATCGACCCCACGCGGGCGCAATGTTCCACAAGACCATCTCGGCATCCTACAGCAGCGTGATGTTGAATCGTGTCATCCTCGGATCCGTGATCGGCCGCACGCCTCTTTTTTTTCGCTCAAGGAAAAACGAGATGACCGAACCGCGGCTGCCCATCACACTCCCATAGCGCACGACGCTGAAGCGAAGGTCGCGGCCGCCTGTGATGTTGGTGGCCGCGACGAAGAGCTTGTCGGAACAGAGTTTCGTCGCCCGTAGAGATTCGTGGGCGTGGTCGCCTTATCCGAGGAAAGCGCCACCACCCGACGGACGTCGCTGTCGAGGCAGGCGTCGATGACGTTCTGCGCCCCGAGGACGTTGGTCTTGATGCACTCGAAGGGATTGTATTCCGCGGTCGGCACCTGCTTGAGTGCGGCGGTGTGCACGACGATGTCGATCCCCTCCATCGCACGCCGGAGCCGGTCCGCATCGCGGGTGTCGCTAATAAAAAAAGCGGACCGCGGTGTGCTCGGCGGCGGGAAACAACTGCGCCATTTCAAACTGTTTGAGCTCATCGCGCGAAAAAATGACGAGCCGTTTGATCGCCGGAAACCGCGCGAGAATGGTTTTGACGAAGGCCTTGCCAAAGGAGCCGGTGCCGCCCGTGAGCAGGATACTCGCCTGCGCAGGGAGAACGGTTGCGGAAAGGCTGCCTTCATGGCGCAACGTTTGAGCGAAGCGCCGGCGCGGTGGCGGGCGCGGGCACACGGTCCAATTCCAGTTCGCGCATCTGGGCGACGCCGGGAATTCTCGCGTGGGGGTTACGGCGCCGGGCCGCAAGCTCGGCGGAATGTTCGCGAAGTATGGCGGCGACCAGCGAGGTCCATGAGGGAGAACTGTCGGCATGATCGGAGAAGGGTGCGCGCATGGAGCAAACGAGTTAGCAAATCCCGAGCCCCGGATTTTTACCCCATACGCATGTCTTTGGAGCAATGTGATTAGAAATTTTTCCAATGGCACGCGATCAGCCACGCCTGCCGCCATCGCAGCGTGGGGGCAGATTCTGCCGCGAAAAAATCCCTAAAAAAGCCCACCGGAACCCGGTGGGCCAAATCACCTATCCCCAAATCAAGTCACGCCTGCGCGAAAAAATCTTTGATCGCCGCGGCCACGGCATCCACCTGCTCATTGGTCAGCTCCGGGTAGATCGGGAGGCTCAGGCATTCGCGCGCTGACCGCTCCGCGACCGGGAAATCGCCGGTCTTGTAGCCGAGGTGGGCGAAGCATTTCTGCAGGTGACACGGGAGCGGATAATGCAGCGCGCACCCGATGCCATGTTTCGTCAAATACTCCTTCAATGCATCACGCTTCGCGTGCCTGACAACGTAGAGATGATAGACGCTCTGCGCATAGCTCGCTTCCTTCGGCAATGTGAGCGGCGTGCCGGCAAGCAATTGGTGGTAGCGGTGCGCAATCTCGCGGCGACGGGCCGTCCACGCCGACAGGCGCTTCAGCTTCACGCCGAGCACGGCGCCCTGGATTCCCTCCATGCGATAGTTGTAGCCGATCTCGTCGTGATAGTAGCGCTCGTAGGAGCCGTGTTCGCGCAACGCGCGCGCGCGCTTGGCGGTGGCATCCTCGTTGGTCACGAGGGCTCCACCCTCGCCACAAGCGCCGAGATTTTTTCCCGGATAAAAACTGTAGCCCGCCATCCGGCCAAAGGTGCCGACGGGCTTGCCCTTGTATTTCGCCCCATGCGCCTGCGCCACATCCTCGATCAACGTGAGTTTGTGCTTCGCGCAGATCGCCACGATCGGATCGAGATCGCAGGGGTGGCCGTAAAGGTGCACCGGCATGATGGCCTTGGTGCGGGGCGTAATCGCGGCCTCAATTTTCGCCGGATCGAGATTCATCGTGGCCGGATCGATGTCGACGTAAACGGGCTTCACGTTGCAGTAGGCGATCGCCCAGCTCGTCGCGACAAAGGTGAAGGGCGTGCTGATAATCTCGTCGCCCGGCTGGAGATCGAGAATGCGGACGGCGACGTGCAGCGCGGAGGTGCCGCTGTTAAAACCGAGCGCGTGCTTCGAGCCGCAGTAAGCCGCGAAGTCCCGCTCGAATGCCTCCACCGCCGGGCCGAGGCAAAATGAGCCGCGGTCAAGCTGCTCGGCAATCGCGCGGTCGAGTTCCGAGCGGATGGACTTGGTCTGGCCGTTAAGGTCGAAATATGGGACGGTCATGGGAGAGTGCGGAGGACGCGGGCGGGATTGCCGGCTACGACGGTGCGGGGCGCAACATTTTTGGTGACGACAGAGCCGGCGCCGACGACCGCCTCCTCGCCAATCGTCACGCCACAGAGAATGGTGACATTGCTTCCGATCGAGGCGCGGCGGCCAATCACGGTCGGCTCGCATTTCCAGTCTTTCGCACCCTGCATCGTGCCATCGGCATTGGTGGCGCGCGGAAACCGATCATTGGTGAACATCACGCCGTGGCCGATGAAGGCCTCGTCGTGAATCGTAACGCCCGAGCAAATGAAGGTGTGACTCTGAATCTTCACGCGCTTCCCAATGCGAACGTCGGACTGAATCTCGACGAACGGCCCGATGAAGGACTCGTCACCGATTTCGCAACCATAGAGGTTCGCGAAGGCGATCAGGCGGACGTTCTTGCCGAGCTTGACGGAAGGCGCGACGCGGACGGTGGGATCGAGCATATTCGCGCGCGATCAGAGCGGAATCGGCTGGCCTTTCAAGAACAGCGATTGCGTGGCGGCCTCGAGAGTGCGAATGAGTTGGAGGCCTTGCAGGCCACCGGACAGGGGCGCACGGGTGTTATGCACACAGTCGAGGAAGTGCTCGACCTCAAGGCGAAGCGCCTCTTTGCCCTCCAAGTGGGGAATCCAGATGTCGCCTTTGCGATAGTCGATCCGGAGGCGGTAGTCGGGATGGCCCTCTTCCGCAGTGCCAGTCTGCCCGAGCTTCACGCCGGAATCGTAGATACGGATTTTCTCGGTGGGTTCGACGTCATCATAGACAACCATTTTCTTGGAGCCGCCAATCAACGTGCGGCGAACCTTGACCGGCGAGAGCCAATTTACGTGGCAATGCGCGATCAGCCCGGAGGCGTAGTGCAGGGTCAGATAGGCAATCGTCTCGGGCCGGCCGGCGATGTGCCGCATACCCGTAGCCGACACCGCCTGCGGCAACTCGGGGAAGAGATACTGAATGATCGAAAGATCGTGCACCGCGAGATCCCAGAGGACGTTTACGTCGGCTTGCACGAGGCCGAGGTTGATGCGGGCGGAGTCGTAGTAGTGGATCTGACCGAGTTCGCCCGCTTCGATCAGTTGGCGGATGCGGCGCACTGCGGGCGTGTAGATGAACGTGTGATCCACCATCAGGGTGAGCCCGCGTTTCTCGGCCTCGTCGATCAACTCGCGCGCCAAGTCGGAACGATGGCAGAGCGGTTTTTCCACCAGCACGTGCTTGCCCGCGCGGAGACAGCGCATGGCGAGTTCGAAATGGGTGTTCACCGGCGTGGCGATCGCCACGGCATCGATCTCGGGATTGTCGATGAGCTCACTGATGGCCGTCGTGGTCTTGATGTGCGGATATTGGCCCCGCGCCCAGTTCAGGCGATCGGCGTTGAGGTCAGCCACGCCAATCAGGCGACAATCGCGGTTCTCGTGGAAATTCCGCAGAAGATTCGGCCCCCAGTAGCCGCAGCCGATGACACCGACCCCAAGCTGGCTCGAACGACGAGAACCGTTGCTCCCATTTGTGCCGTGAGTGTTACTGGTTTGGGGCGCACTCCCGTTGGCGTGCTGGCCGTTGCCATTTCCGTGGGAGTGCGGGGCCGGACCGGACGCCACCCGGACATTGGTGGGGACTGCCGGGATGTTCGAAGCAGGAGTGGACATGATTGGAGGAGACAGCCGGAGTAGAAAGAGTTGGCAAAAAGGGCAGCTTGATTTTCGAGCCGCGATCCAATCACACAATTATTACGGAGCCAGAGGAAAGAGGGTTGTATTTTTCTGCTAGGTAGAAGCCGTGCGGGGCCATTGACATTTTGTTCGGAGAAGTGTGCCCGACGAATCTGCCCGGAGGGCAGGCGACGGCAAAGTATTTCGTGCGCGTGGCAATTGCAGGAACTATGCTACCCAGCGCTGCGACACGCCCCCCGCACACCAATCCGCCCGGCATTGCCGCAACGCCGAACCAAATCGATGCGCCTGATTCAGGTGGTCGAGCAGCGCGCTGCGATGCATTTTATCCCGAAGGGCCGCACGCTCTCTACGAGCCCGTTTCGGTCGCCGGCCAGCGCGACTGCGGCTCGGAGATACTTCTCTTCGTTGTCTGTCGCCCACTCAGGATGACCGACAGATCCGAGCAGGCTCGCGCCGACTCTCGACCTATGCGCCATGCCAACGAGTGAGATGACTGGCACTCCCATCCACAGCGCCTCGCAGGTCGTGGTGGTCCCATGGTAGGGAAAAGTGTCGAGCGCGACATCGACGCTGTGGTAGGGCGCGAGGTGCTCCTTGGCTCCGGCCGTGTGCTCCAGCAAATCGACCCGATCCGCAGGCAAACCGAGCCGCACAAATCTTTCCATGCTGGACTGCCGCACTGCGGGATCGCTGAAGCCCTTGCCTTTGATACACAGGCGGCTCGTGGGCAACTCGAGGAGAATCCGACCCCAAAGCGCCAGCATCGGGTCCATGACCTTGGCGAAGTTGTTGAAACACCCGAATGTCACATGCCCCGCAGTGAGGCACGGAGCGGGCGCAACGTCGGGGCGCGTCGGCGGGCGGCGCATAAGTCCAAGCCCCACCTTCCAGTCGCACCAAATTCTCCGTCGCAAAATCATCGGCCACTCCCACGGGATCGGCCATAGCGTCAGTCAAGCGATAGTCCATGGCGGGCACACCCGTCGTGTCCGGATAACCGAGATAGTTTGCCTGCACCGGTGCCAGTCGCCGGGCAAAGAGCGGCAGCCGGTTCAGTCCCGTGTGGCCCGCGAGGTCGATCAGAATCTCGGGCGCATCGGCGCGGATTGTTTTTTTCCACCATCGGGACGGGCTGGCCGACAAAATTGCGCCAGACGGCCGCAAGTCCCTTGAACCGCGCCGAGACGGCATCCTCCCGAAAATGATCGTGGTAGAGATAGAGCTCGAACTGCGCCGAATCGAGGTGGCGGAGGACCGGCTCGATAAAATACGCACCCGCGTGCTCGCGGAGATCGGGCGACAGGATGGCAATCCGCAGGCGGCGCGCCGGATCGGGCGGGTTGGCAAACGCCACCTTTGGCGCGGGCGGCAGCGAGCGGCCGAATGCCACGTGCTCGGCAAACAAAGTCTCGCGCGATACATCCGGCAGGTAGTGCAGGGCAAACAGCCGGTAGCTTCGCGCCTCGTGGTGCCGAGGCTCCGCCGCGATAAATTTCCCGTAGTCCTCCACCGCCGCCGCGATCTGTCCGGTCTGTTGCAGCGCCTGCGCCCGGCCAAAACGCGCGAGCGCATATTTCGAATCGGCCGGAAGCGCCCGATCGTGGTGGCCGAGCGCCTCCAACGGCCGCCCCATCAGGCTTAATGTCAGTCCGAAATTATACCAAGCGTTCGCGTCGCTCGGCGCGACGGCCACGGTCTTTTCGTGGCACGCCACGGCCTCGGCCAGCCGGTTCTGCGCCTTCAGGCACTAGCAGCCCGTCGGACTTGAAGGCGGCGGGGCGGAGGAAGATTTACGCCGGTGGGAAGCGAGGACGGTTATTTTCGATGAGGGACTTGTGCGCGTGAGAGTGTTTGCAGGTTTTCTGGGTGTGCGGGAGGCGAGGGAAGG
>JANXSC010000134.1 GCA_025352845.1 Opitutaceae bacterium | reverse complement strand
AGTTCGGCGGCGAGGTTGGCGGAGCTGTCCTTTTCCTCGGGAAACGAAATCGTGCCGCCGGGCGTGGTCTTGCCGTGGCCATCCTCGACCGTGTTGTTGAAGAAGGCGAAGAGCTGGTAGTATTCGCGCTGCTTAATCGGGTCGAACTTGTGATCGTGGCACTGCGCGCAGCCGACGGTGAGACCGAGGAACGCGGTGCCAAACGTGCCCACGCGATCGAGCACGGACTCGATGCGAAACTGCTCGGGATCGATGCCGCCCTCCTGGTTGATCTGGGTGTTGCGGTTGAAGCCGGTGGCGGTCTTTTGCTCGACGGTCGCGTTGGGCAATAAATCTCCTGCGAGCTGATCGATGACGAATTGGTCGTAGGGCAGATCGCGGTTGAGGGCGGCGACGACCCAGTCGCGGTATTTCCAAATCTGGCGCGGCGCATCGATCGAGTAGCCGTTGGAGTCGGCGTAGCGCGCGACGTCGAGCCACGGCCGCGCCCAGCGCTCGCCGTAGTGCGGCGAGGCGAGCAGGCGCTCGACGGCGCTCGCGTAGGCGCCGGGCGAGTTGTCGGCGGAAAATTTTGCGATCTCCTCCGGGGTCGGCGGCAGGCCGGTGAGATCAAGGCTCACGCGGCGGAGCAACGTCACCGGATCGGCCTCGGGCGCGGGGGCGATTTTTTCCTTTTCGAGGCGGGCGAGGATGAAGGCGTCGATGGGATTTTCGATTTTCGATTCTCGCTTTTTGATTTCAGGCGGAACCGGGCGCTCGGGCGCGACGAAGGCCCAGTGCACATCCTTCGCCGGTTCTTCGTTGGCCGGTGCGACCGCGCCTTGATCGATCCAGGCGCGGATGAGTGCGATCTGCGCGTCGGCGAGCGGCGGTTTTTTGTAGGGCATCCGCGAGATGTCGTCGTGCGTGCCGAGGATGGCTTGCACCATGATGCTCGCCGCGGAGTCGCCGGGTTTGAACGAAGCTCCGGCGTCGCCGCCTTCACGGAGAAACGCCGCGGTGTCGGCGCGGAGTCCGCCTTTCTGCTGCGAAGGACCGTGGCACTTGTAGCAGGTCTGCGCGAGGATCGGCTTCACGTCGCGCACGTAGTCCACCGGCGCGGTGGCGGCGGAGAGGGTGGTGGCGAGGGCGAAGCCGACGGCAATGGGTTTCCACGAAAGCATCAGATTGAAAGGAACCGTTTTCGGCGGGGAAGCGAAAGGATTTTCTCATCCCGTCCGAGTGTAACTGTTGCGTGCGTGGCGTGGGCGGAATCAAAATTTTTCCTTCGCTTTTCGATTTTGGGTGCGGCGCAATCGCAACGGGTGCAGCTGCAAGTGTTGCGTGCCGGCGGATTCGCTCTGGCGACCCGCCACACAAAGATCGATTTGCCCTACCCCCAAAATTTCCGCCCGGACCCCTTGGAAAAATGAACCACATCAAACTGCTCGCTATCCTCAGTCTCGCGCTTGGCGCCGCAACGGCCCCGATCGTTTTTGCCCAGAGCAGCACTCCGGCGGGTATTTCCGCTGCGTCATCGACCGGGACGATTTCGGGTCGCGTCCAGAACGTCGTCACGGGAAAATATCTCAACAAGGCGCGTGTGTCGGTGAAGGGCACGGATCTCGTCGCTTATACGGACGAGTCCGGCACCTACCGGCTGGTGGACGTGCCGGCGGGCGGCGTCACGCTCGAGGTCTTCTACACCGATCTCGACAGGCAGGAGATTTCGGTCGCCGTGACCGACGGCGGAATGATCGAACGCAATGTGGACCTGACGAGCAAGGCGCGCTACGGCGCGGCGGCCACCGACATCGTGAAACTCGACAGCTTCCGGGTCACGTCCGACAAGGAAACCGATGGCAAGGCGATCGCGATCAACGAGCAGCGGTTCGCGCCCAATCTCAAGAACGTGATGTCCACCGACTCGTTTGGCGACGTGCAGGGCAGCAACGTGGGCGAGTTCCTGAAATTCATCCCCGGCCTGGCGGCGGAATACAGCGAAGTTGAGATCGTCGGTGTGGCGGTGCGCGGGATCGGCGGAAACAAGACGTCGTTTACCTCCGACGGCGCGCCGCTGGTCACGGCCAACGCGTCGCCGACGCGCAACTTCAACATGAACGCGATGGCGCTGAACAACGTCTCGCGCATCGAGGTCACGAAGGTGCCCACGCCCGCGACGCCCGCGGACTCGCTGGCGGGCTCGGTGAACATGGTGAGCAAAAGCGCGTTCGAGCGCAGCCGCGCGCAATTCAACTACGGCCTGAACGTGGTGGCCAACAGCGAGAACCTCACGCTGCGCAAGACGCCGCATTCGAACGGCGACCACGACACCCGCAAGATTCTCGGCGGATTCGATTTTGACGCGACGATTCCCGTCAACAAGACGTTCGGCGTCGTCGTCACCGGGTTTCAGAGCAACAAATTCAACGAGCAGCACCTCTCGACGACGCTGTTCAACACGGGCGGCACCGGCACGGGCGCTACGATCAGCCGGCCGTTTCTGCAGCAATACACCCTGCAGGACGGCCCGCGCAGCCAGACCCGGACGACCTTCAGCTTCAAGGCCGACTGGCGCGTGACGCCGAATTCCGTCCTCTCCATCGGCGCGCAGCTCAACCGGTATAAGATTTACATCGGCACGCTCAGCTGGGCGATGAACGCCGGCACCATCGCCGCGCCCACGGTCGCGACCGGCGTGCCGTTCAGCTTCGGCGACAATTTCACGGTCGGTGCCACTGGTCGCGGGGCGGTGACACTGTCGGGCAGCGCGCAATCGTTCGAGGGCCACACCGACGGCACGAACGTGAATTACCGCTTCGACGACGGAAAATGGAAGATCGAGGCGGGCGTCAATGCGTCGAGCTCGGGCCGCAAGCGCCCGAATTCCGGACACTTCGCCGGGTTGACATCGGTGATCACCGGCTCCTCGCGGGTGTCGCTGCTCGACACGACCCTCGACCGCCCCCGCACCATCAGCGTGTTCAACGACGCGAACCAGCCGATCGACATCTACAACATCGCCAACTATCGCGTGACGACCGCGACCGAGGCGCCGTATAACAACAACTCCAACTTCAAGGCGGCCAACCTCAGTGTGCGGCGGCGCTTCAATTTTTTCCCGTTCCCCACGTCGCTGCAGGCGGGCGCGTATCGCAGCATCCTGAGCGTCGATTCGCGCCAGGAAAGCATCGCGTGGACCTTCAACGGACCCGACGGGAACCCCAACACCTTCGAATCGCCCGAGCCCTTCCTGATGCAGTCGTATCGGAATCAGGATCCCTTCTACGGTTTCAGCAACGTGCCGTGGACGTCGGTCAACCGGGCCTACACCGCCTGGCGCGCGAATCCGATTCTGTTCTCGCAGACGCCCGCGCAGGCGGTGACGCAGGAGACGTTTCGGATCACGAACTCCGAATACATCCGGGAAACGGCGTCCGCGCTTTATCTCCAGGGCGAGGCGCGGCTCTTCAAGAATCGCCTGAACGTGCTCACCGGGGTGCGCTTCGAGCGAACCGACGACAAGGGTGAAGGCCCGCTGGTGGAGCCCGACAACGTGTTCCAGCGGACCGCGACCGGCAGTTTTGTCCGCGATGCGAGCGGCGCGCGCCTGCGCCGCCCCGAGGCCGGCGCCGCCGGCTCGATCCAGGAGCTGCTGCTCACGCGGCGGGAGCGCGGCTACCGGGCGAATCGCACCTACGACGGCTACTATCCGAGCCTCCACCTCACGTTCGATCTCAAGGAGAATTTCCTCCTGCGCGCCGCCTACGCAAAGACCTACGGCCGGCCCGATTTCCTCGACATCATTCCGAACGCGACCTTTAGCGAAAACGATCTCAGCGAGCAGGACCTGAACAATCCCGCGATCGTCCGGGGCACCATCGCCATCCGGAACACCGCGCTGCGGCCGTGGACCGCGGACAACTACGATCTCTCCCTCGAATACTACAGCCAGCAGGGCGGCGTGTTCAGCGCGGGCGTTTTCGTGAAGGAGATCGACAACTTCTTCGGCAGCGCTGTGCGCATCGCCACGGCGGCCGATCTGCAGGAACTCGGGCTTGACCCGCGTTACCTCGGCTGGAACCTGAGCACGAAGTTCAACGCCGGAGCGGCGCGCATCAAGGGCGTGGAGTTCAACCTGCGCCACTCGTTGCGCGAGCTCGGCAAATGGGGCGCCCACTTCACCGTGTTTGCCAATGGCACGAAGCTCCAGTTGGAGGGGAACCGCCAGGCCGATTTCACGACGTTCATCCCGAAGACGGCGAACTGGGGCGTGTCGTTCAGCCGGCAGCGGCTGACGCTGATCGCGAAATGGAATTATCGCGGCCTCGACAAACGGACGGCGCAGCCGGCGCTCGGGCCGGATGCGTTTCAATACTTCGCCGCGCGCACCACGCTTGATCTCAACGCCGGCTATCAGCTGACGCGCCGGCTTTCGCTCGCCGCGAGCGCGAGCAACGCGCTTAACGTGCCACAGCAGCTGCAGTGGTATGGCTCGTCCACGCCCGGCTACGCCCGGCAGAACCGCACTTCGGAGTTCGGCATCGCCCTGGCGCTCGGGCTCAAAGGAACGTTTTGACCTTTTCGATCAAAACGAATCCATCGGCTGAGCGTTTTCCCGCCGCGCCCACCCGGCGCGCCGGACGCAAATAAACCTCGGCTCAATCCATGAAGAAATACAACGTTGCAGTCATCGGTTACGGCTGGGTCGCCACCGCGCATATTCAGGCGATTAACGCCACGGCCCACGCGCAGGTCACCGCTATTTACTCCTCGCGCCCGCAGGACAATGCCGCGCTCAGCGCACGCCATGGCAGCCCAATCGAGGCGTTCACCGATCTCGACGCGATGCTGAAGCGGAAGGACATTCATGTCGTCTCCGTGTGCAGCTATCCGAGCCAGCACGCCGCGCACATCATCGCCGCAGCCAAGGCCGGGAAGCACATCATCCTCGAAAAGCCCGTCACGCTCGCGCTCGCGGACGCGAAGGCCGTCAACGCCGCGGTGACGAAGGCCGGCGTGAAAACCTGCGTGTGTTTCGAGTGCCGGTTCTCCAGCCAGTTTCAAGTGACGAAGTCCGTGATTGACGCCGGCCTCCTCGGCGCGATCCACTATGGCGAGGTCGACTACTATCATGGCATCGGGCCGTGGTATGGCCAGTTCCGCTGGAACACCGGAAAGAAAAACGGCGGCAGCAGCCTGCTCTCCGCCGGTTGCCACGCGATGGACGCGCTGCTGCTCTGCATGGGCACCGAGGTGGAATCGGTCACGAGCTTCACGACGCGCTCCAAAAATAAAACCTTCGCGCAATACGAGTATGCCACGACCTCGGTCACGATTTTGAAGTTCAGCGGTGGCCGGTTGGGCAAGGTCGCGTCGGTCATCGACTGCATCCAGCCATACTATTTCCACACGCACCTTGTCGGCAGCGAGGGCTCGCTCCTCGACAACAAGTTCCACTCGAACCGCGTCAACGGCCTCAACAAGCACGCGTGGAGCAGCCTCTCGATGAAGATGCTCGATTCCGGCGACGTGTCGGATCACCCGTATCAATCGCAGTTTGAGGCGTTCTTCGCCGCCCTCGAACGCGGCGAGGAAATGCCGCTCACCAACCTCCGCGAAAGCATGAAGTCGCACCGCACGGTGCTCGCCGCGGATCTGTCCGCGGAACTCGGGCGCGAGGTCAAGATGAAGGAATTGAAGTAGGATTAAGACTGAGGCGGAAAGTTGCACGACGGATGCGACTTTCCTCTTCGCCACTTGGATTCCTATGCGTGGACGATTCCTCACCGCCGCCTTGGGAGTGTTGAGTCTAATTGCGCTGCACGCCGTCGATCGGCATCCGGCGCTTTCGCCGACGGAGGCGCTGACGCGTTTCCAGA
>JANXSC010000102.1 GCA_025352845.1 Opitutaceae bacterium | reverse complement strand
GCGCGGCTTCAGCCCGCCTTCCAACGGTCCATCCAATTCGGAAGGCGAGCAGAAGCCGCGCCCTACTTTATACGCCCTCGTCCTCCTCTGCGCCCTCCTCGCCCTCCTGAGCAAACCCTCGACCGTGATGCTGCCCGTCGCACTCGCGCTGTGCGCGTGGTGGCTGCGCGGCCGACTCGCGTGGCGCGACCTCGTGCCGCTCGCGCCGTTCTTCGCGCTCTCCGCCGCCGCGGCGGGTTGGACGATCTGGGAACAGAAACATCACTCCGGCGCGATCGGGCCGGAGTGGTCGCAGACGTTGCCCGAGCGCCTCGCCATCGCGGGGCGGGTGCTGTGGTTCTACCTCGGCAAACTCGCCTGGCCCGAGCCGCTCATTTTCATCTACCCGCGCTGGGAGATTCGCGGCGACGATGCGCTGGCCTATGTCGCACCGCTGGCGGCGCTCGCCGGTTTCGCCGCGCTGCTGTGGCGGGGGCGCGACGGCCCGCTGCGGCCGGTGCTGTTTGCCGCGGCGTATTTCGCCGCATTGCTCTTTCCCGTGCTCGGATTCTTCAGCGTCTATTTTTCCGCTACACCTTCGTCGGCGATCATTTTCAATATCTCGCCAGCATGGGGCCGCTCGCGCTGGCGGGGGCGGCCATCGCGCGGCTGCGCCCGAAAATCCTGCCGTGGCTCGGCGGCGCGATGGTCGTGGTGCTCGCGTTGCTGACCGCACGCCAGACGCGCGCCTATGCGAACAACGAGGCGCTCTGGCGCCACACGCTCGCGCGCAATCCTGCGGCCGTCATGGCCTGGCTCAACCTCGGCGACACGCTCACGCACGCCGGCCGCTACGACGAAGCGATGGCCAACTACCGCCACGCGCTCGCGCTGCGCCCCGATGATGCGCCCGCGTGGAACGATCTCGGCAACCTCCTCGTGATTGTCGGCCGCCCAGCGGAAGCGCTGCCGTGTTTCGAGCATTCGCTCGCGTTGCGCCCGGATTCGGCGGAGGCGCACAGCAACCTCGGCAACGCGCTCCGTGACCTCGGGCGCGGCGCAGAGGCGGTCGCGCAGTTTCGCCGCGCGTTGGAAATCGTCCCCGATTATTCGGCCGCGCACAACAACCTCGGCATCCAACTGGCCGAGGCGGGGCGTCATGCCGAGGCCGCGATGCATTTCGAATCCGCACTGCGGACGAAACCCAGTGATGCGAAGACGCGGGAGAATCTCACGCGCGCGCTCCGCCGCCACGGCACGACATTGCTGACTGCCGAGCGATGGAAGGAAGCGACCGTGGCGTTTCAGCGCGCGGTGCAGCTCTCACCCGATGCGGCGGCGCTCCACGCCGCCCTCGCCGTCGCCCTCGCGAAGAGCGACCGGCTTGATGAATCGTTGCCGGCATTTGAAGCCGCGCTCCGTCTCGATCCGAAATCCGCTGAAGTGCGCGACAACTACGGCCAGGTGCTCGCTGCGCTCGGGTGCCGGCGCGAGGCGCTCGAACAGATGGAGGAGGCGGCCCGGCTGCGGCGCGAAGCCCCGCGCTAGGTCGCTGTAGGCGGGGTGCCCTCACCCCGCGGAGAATTGCTTTCGACGGCGGCAATCCGCGGGGTGGCCTACAACGGGTGTAACAGGAAGTGAGGTCAACGTTGGGAGTGGCACGGGCATCTTGCCCGTGGTTTTCAGCCCACGGGCGGGACGCCCGTGCCACCGCAGGCACCATGCTGACCTCACATCCGGTTACACCCCGCCTACAACTTGGAGACCGCGCTGATCTTGCGCTCGGGGGCGCGGTTTGCACCGTGGGCGGGATGAAGAAATTCCTACCCATGCTCCTTCCGCTTGCCGCCGCGCAACTCTCCGCCGCCGCGGAACCCGCTTATCCGACCGCGGCGCGCGGCGACCATGTCGATGTCTATCACGGCACCAAGGTTGCCGACCCCTACCGCTGGCTCGAAGATCTCGATTCGCCGCAGACGACGGCGTGGGTGGAAGCGGAGAACCAGCTCACGGGCGCGTTTCTCGAAAAACTTCCCGCGCGCGCAGCGTTTCGCGAGCGGCTAACGCAGCTCTGGAATTACCCGCGCACGGGAGTTCCGTTCAAGGAGGGCAGTCGCTACTTCTTCTCGAAAAACACCGGCCTGCAAAATCAGTCGGTGTTCTTCGTGCAGGAGAAACTCAACGCCGAGCCGCGCGTCCTGATCGATCCGAACACGCTGGCGAAGGATGGCACGGTGGCGCTCGCCGGCACGCGCGTGTCACGCGACGGAAAATTCGTGGCCTATGCGACCGCCGCCGCCGGTTCCGACTGGCACGAGGTGCGCGTGCGCTCGGTCGATACCGGGCAGGACGCGGCCGACCTCGTGCAATGGATCAAGTTCTCCTCGCCGTCGTGGACGAAGGACAGCCGTGGTTTTTTCTACTCGCGTTATCCAGCGCCGACAATCGATGCGGGCACGGGCAAGACGTTCAGCCAGCTGGCAAACCAGCGGATGTATTACCACCGGCTCGGCACGCCGCAGGGCGAGGATCGGATGATTCACGAGATTCCCGCGGAGCCCAAATGGTTCGTGCGCGGTGGCACGACGGAGGACGGCCGCTTCGTGATCATCACGATCTCGCGCGGCTCCTCCTCGGAGAATCTTGTCAGCTACATCGACCTCGGAAATCCGCTCGCGCCCGATCTCGGCGCGCCGGTGCGCCCGCTCATCGCCGCGTGGGAGGCGGAATTCAGCGTCGTCGGCAACGACGGGCCGCTCCTCTACGTGCTCACCAACCTCGACGCCCCGCGCAAGCGGCTCGTCGCGATCGATGTGACGAAGCCGGAGCGCGCGAATTGGAAAACGCTCATCGCGCAGTCCGACGATGTGATCGACGCGGTGGAGATCGTCGGCGGGCGCTTTGTCGTGAAGTCGATGCATGATGCCAGCAGCCGGCTCGCGGTCTTCGGCAAGGATGGCAAACCGCAGGGCACGATCGCGCTGCCGGGAATCGGGACGGTCGGCTCGTTGAGCGGACGCGAGGACGAGCCGGAATTTTTCTACAGCTTCACCTCGTTTGCCACGCCGACCTCGAACTTCCGCCACGATGTCGCGACGCACCGGGGCGCGCTTTTCCTCGCCCCGCAGGTCGCGTTCAATCCCGCGGAATACGAGACGAAGCAAATCTTCTATCGCTCAAAGGACGGCACGCGCGTGCCGATGTTCATCACCCACCGGAAAGGACTGAAGCTCGACGGTGCCGCGCCGGCGATTCTCTACGGCTACGGCGGTTTCGACATTTCGCTCACACCGGCGTTCTCCGTCGCGAACCTCGTGTGGATGGAAGCGGGCGGGATTTTTGCGCAACCGAATCTTCGCGGCGGTGGCGAATACGGGAAGGCTTGGCACGATGCCGGCACGAAGGAGAAAAAACAAAACGTGTTCGACGATTTTATCGCCGCGGCCGAGTGGCTCTTCGCAAATAAATACACTTCGCCCGCGAAGCTTGTGCTCAGCGGTGGCTCCAACGGCGGCCTGCTCGTCGGTGCCGTGATCAACCAGCGGCCCGATCTTTGCCGCGTGGCGTGGCCGGCCGTCGGCGTGATGGACATGCTGCGCTTCCACAAATTCACCATCGGCTACGCGTGGACGAGCGACTACGGATCCAGCGACGACGCGCCGGGTTTCAAATATCTCTCGGCCTACTCGCCGCTGCACACGTTGCAAAAAGGCGCGAACTATCCGGCCGTGCTCGTGACCACGGCGGACCACGACGACCGCGTGCATCCCGCGCACTCGTTCAAATATGCCGCCGCGCTGCAAGCCGCCGTCACGAAAGATCTGACGAATCGCCCCGCGCTCATCCGCATCGAGACGAAAGCCGGCCATGGTGCGGGCAAGCCGACCTCAAAGGTGATCGAGGAGGCGGCGGACAAACTGGCCTTCGCCGCGCACTTCGTCGGCATGAAGAGGCCGTGAAGAGGTAGGACGGTTTCGGCGCACGAGCCCAATCGTTCAGACGCCAGCCGCGATTTGCTGCGTGCGGAGATTGCGCCAGCGCTCCAGCACGCGGCGGTGGATGTCGTCGGGCGCGAGGCCATAGCTGGCGCGCAGCACTTCGACACTGCTGCCGTGCTCGACGAATTTGTCCGGCCAGCCGATGCGTTCGACGGCGGTCGGGCAGTCGGCGTCTTGCAACGCCTCCAGCACCGCGCTGCCGAAGCCGCCGGCTAGCACGTGATCTTCCATCGTGACGAGCAGCGGGATGCACGCTGCGTGACTGAGCAGCAGCGTGCGATCGAGCGGCTTCACGAAGCGGGCGTTCACGACGCCGACGCTGAGATTTTCCTCTTTGGCCAGCCGGGCGGCGAGCTTGAGCGCGTCCTGCACCATGCTGCCGAGAGCCCAGATCATGAGGTTTGAGCCTTCGCGCAAAACCTCGGCGTGGCCGGGGGAGAGGGCGACAGGCTGCTCCTTTATTTTAGCGCCGGTGCCCGCACCGCGCGGATAGCGAATGAAGCCCGGCCCGGGGAGCGAGAGGCTCGTGTGCAGCATGTCGACGAGCTCATCCTCGTCCTTGGGCTGCATGATCGTGGCGTTGGGCACGCAGCGCAGGTAGGAAAGATCGAAGAGGCCGTGGTGCGTCGGGCCGTCGTTGGGCGAGAGCCCGGCGCGATCCATACAGAAGGTCACGGGGAGGTTTTGCAGCGCGACGTCGTGGATGACTTGATCGTAGGCGCGCTGGAGAAACGTGGAGTAAATCGCGCACACCGGGCGGAAGCCCTTCGTGGCCAGGCCGGCGGCGAAGAGCACCGCGTGCTCCTCGGCGATACCCACATCGAAGAACTGTTTCGGCGCACCCGCCGCGAGATGCGAGAGCCCGGTGCCGCTCGGCATCGCGCCGGTGATGCCCACGATCTTCGGGTTCGCTTGCGCAAAGCGTGTGAGCGCCTGGCCGAAGACATCCTGGTAGTTGGGCGCGGCTCCGGGGGCGGGTTTCTTGCTCTCGCCCGTGGCGGGATCGAAGGGCGAGGCCCCGTGAAATTTCTCCGGGTGCGCGATGGCGGCTTCGAGACCTTTGCCCTTCTTTGTCAGCACGTGGATGACGACGGGCACGTCGCAGTGCTTGGCGAAGGCGAGGTTCTTTTGCAGTGCGTCGAAATCATGGCCGTCGACCGGCCCGAGATAGCGGAGGCCGAATTTCTCGAAGAGCGAAGACTCCACGAAGAAGTCCTTCGTCTCGCGCTTCCACTTCTTGTAAACGCGGTTCATGCCGACACCGGCGGGGAAGCTTTTGAAGAACGCCTCCACGTCGTGATGCAGCTTGTTGTAGGTGCGGCTCGTGCTGATCCGGTTCAGGTAACTGGAGATCGCGCCGACGTTTTTCGCGATCGACCACTCGTTGTCGTTGAGGATGACGATGAGACGCTTCGTGGAGCTGACGACGTTGTTGAGCGCTTCGAGCGTGATGCCGCAGGTGAAGGCGGCGTCGCCGCAGACCGCCACGACGTGCTCGTCGCTGCCGCGCAAATCGCGCGCTGTCGCCATGCCGAGCGCGGCGGAAAGCGCGGTGCCCGCGTGGCCGGCGCCAAACGCATCGTGGACGCTTTCGCTGCGATAGAGGAAGCCGCTGGCTCCGCCGGTCTGCCGGAGTTTTTTGAAAAACTCGCCGCCGCGCCCGGTGAGCAGCTTGTGGACATAGCCTTGGTGCGCGACGTCGAATACGAACTGATCCGTCGGCGAGTTGAACGTGCGGTGCAGCGCGAGCGTGAGCTCGACGACGCCGAGGTTGGGTCCGATGTGGCCGCCGCTCTTCGATGTGACCGCGATGAGTTCGTCGCGGATCTCCTGCGCGAGCTGCGGCAGCAGGGTGGGCGAGAGGGCCTGCACATCAGCCGGGCCTTTGATCGTAGCCAAAATACCGGCCGAGGGCGTGGAAGAGGGTTCGTTCATCAGGACGGAAAGGGAGGAGCGATGGCGGTTCAGTCTTCTTTGCCGGCTTCGAATTTCTCGAACGCCACGCCGCCCTTTTGTTTCTTGAGCAGCTCGATCTTCAGCTCGGCATCCTTGAGCCGCGACTCGCAAACCTTGAGCAGTTTCGTGCCTTCCTCGAATTTGGCGAGCAGGTCGGCCAGCGGCACATCACCCGATTCCATCGATTCCACGATGGTCTCGAGTTTGCCCAAGGCGGCTTCGAAGGAGAGTTTGGCGTCCACGGCGATGCACCATGCGTCGCGCCGCGCGCATTTCAAACCATCTTTGGGCTGGCGGCGCGGGTTGTTTCGCATGGATTGGGGCGATGTCGATCGTCCTTCTGTTGACCGCGGTGCTTCTGGGCCTGCGGCTCGTCGCCGAACTTGTGCTTTCCGCGTTGAACCGCGCCGAAGTGCAACGCCACTCGGCCGCACCGCCAGCTGCTGTCTCCGCGATCATGGATGGACCGACGTATGCGAAATCCGTCGCCTACAC
This sequence comes from Opitutaceae bacterium, assembly GCA_025352845.1. Taxonomy (GTDB): domain Bacteria; phylum Verrucomicrobiota; class Verrucomicrobiia; order Opitutales; family Opitutaceae; genus ER46. The sequence continues at coordinate 9,012 of JANXSC010000102.1, read as the reverse complement.
GCTGGAGAAGTCGCGGTTCGAGGTTCTGACCGGGATTTTCGACACCCTCGTGCTGGGGCTGGTGCTCGTGGGCGGGGTGTTGCCGTGGCTCTTCTCCACCGTGGCGAGTTGGGGCGGGCCGGAAACGCTCTGGACCCGCACGCTCTTCGTTTTGCTCGCGGGCGTGCTGCTCGCGCTGCCCGCATTGCCATTTGAATGGTGGGAGCAGTTTCGCCTCGAACAGAAATACGGTTTCAACAAAAGCACGCCCGGCCTTTGGGTGACCGACAAGCTCAAGGGCGCGCTCCTGATGTTCGCGATTGGGTTTCCGCTGTTTTGGGCGCTGCTGTGGGTGGTGCAGTGGACGGGGCCCTCGTGGTGGCTTTGGGCCTTTGGGCTGATGTTCGGCTTCCAGCTCCTGATGATGATTCTCTACCCGAAGCTTATTCTGCCGCTGTTTAACAAGCTCACGCCGCTGCCCGAGGGCGATCTGCGCACGCGACTCCTGGCGCTCGGCGACCGCACGGGTTTTCAGGCGAAAACCATCGAGGTGATCGACGGCTCGAAACGCTCCGGTCACTCCAACGCCTACTTCACCGGCTTCGGGCGCTTTCGCCGCATCGTGCTCTTCGACACGCTCATCGCGCAGCTCACGCCCGAGGAACTCGAGGCCGTGCTCGCCCACGAAATCGGCCACTACCGCCGTGGCCACATCCCCAAGATGATTGCGATGTCGGCAGCGATGATGCTCGGCGGCTTTGCCGTAATCGCGTGGCTGGCGCGGAGCAACTGGTTCAACGCCGCCTTCGGATTTCCGACAGGGGAAATCGCGCCATCGTTTTTGCTCTTCGGGTTGTTGAGCGGCGCGGTGACGTTTTGGTTTTCGCCGCTGAGCAATCTGCTCTCGCGCAAACACGAATATGAGGCCGATGCCTTCGCGCGCGAGGCGATGGGTGGCCCAACCGCGATGCTCGGGGCGCTGCGCAAGCTCGCGCAGAAAAACCTCAGCAACCTGACGCCTCATTCCTGGTTCAGCGGTTTTTATTATTCGCACCCGACGCTCGTGGAGCGCGAGGCGGCACTGGTGAAGAGCTGATTTGAACAAAAGGTAACGAAGGAAACGAAGATGAAGGCAGACGGACCGATCCTTCGTTTTTTTCGTTACCTTCTATTCAACCTGATTGGTTGCACGGTCGCCGCCCGCGCCGAGACACTCACGCTCGCCACCTACAACATCGAAAACTACGGCCCGGCCAACCGCGTGACCGAGGCCGGCTATCGCAAGGATTATCCGAAACCCGAGGCGGAGAAGCGCGCGCTGCGCACCGTGATTCGCGGGCTCGCCGCCGATGTGCTCGTGCTGCAGGAGATGGGCCCGCGGCCCTACCTCGACGAATTGCGCCGCGATCTAAAATCGGAGGGTTGCGACTATCCGTTTGCGGAGCTCGCAACGGCATCCGACGCCGACCGCCATCTCGCGATCCTCTCGAAGCGGCCGTTGAAGGCCGTCACGACACACATCGATCTGTCGTTCGCCTATTTTGGCGGGAAGGAAACCGTGAAGCGCGGCCTGCTCGAGGCAACAATTGCGACCGCCGCGGGCGACGTGACGATTTTTGTCGTGCATCTGAAGAGCCGCTTCACGGATCGGCCGGACGATCCAATGTCGTCGGTCCGGCGCGCGGCCGAGGCGACTGCCGTGCGCGACCGGGTGCTCCAACGCTTTCCCACGCCGGCGGCGGCGCGGTTCGTCCTCCTTGGCGATTGCAACGACGGCCGCGCCAGCAAGGCCATCGGCTTCCTCCAAAAACGCGGCAAAACCGAGATCGCGAAACTGCTGCCGGCGGCGGATTCGCGAGGCGAGTTGTGGACCCACGCGTATCGCCGCGAGGAGAGCTACTCGCGCGTCGATCAGATTTTCGTTTCGCCGGGATTGCTGCCGACGGTGCAGGGCGGTGTCGCTCACATCTACGATGGCGCCGGTGTGCGCGAGGGCAGCGACCACCGACCGGTGATCGTGACGCTGGCGTTCGATCCGCCGAAATAAAAAAGCGGGGTGAGGGCACCCCGCCTAGAACCAAACGTGCGCTCTCGCCGCACGGAACTCAGCGGCCCGACACTGTCACGGGCACGCTCATTTCGCCCGATCCGAAGCCTTTCAGGAAGAGACTGCCGGTGCCGGGCTTGCCGCCGCCGATGGAGACGGTCACAGAGGTCTGGCCTGCGGGCACAATCACCTCGTGCATGATGACGCTCTCGGGCACATCGGTCGTGACGTCGAGGAGTGTGCCGCCGGCGGGTGCGGGATTGGGCAGTGTGAAACTCAGGTTCTGCTGTTCGCCGGTCCGCAGCGTCAGGGCGGTGGGCGAGATTGCCACCGAACTCGGGTCGACGCGGAAGGTGCCGACGGGCGAATCTCCCGTGGCACCGGTGAGCGTGACCTGATAATTGCGGCCCGCTTCGAGGGCGGGAACGAAGAAGCTAATCGCATTCGGCGACTCGAAGACGGTGCGCGCCGGCGTGCCACTGAGGTTGATCGCGTCCTGCGGCGTGAAGCCGCGGCCGACGACGCTGATGCGCGCGCCCACCGGGCCGCGGTTGGCTTCCAATTTCAAAACCTTGCGGCCGATGATTTGGACCTGCTCCACCTGCGTGTAAGTTTCCTGCGGCGTCTGGGTCGCGTTGCCCTCGACGTTGTAGTTCACGAGGAAATAGTAGGCGAGGCGGTCACGGCCGGCGGGAAGCTGATACTCGAAATCGTAGATGCCCTCGCCGAGCGAACTCTTCTTCATGCCGAAGTTCTGGCCGTCGACGACGATGCGCGGCGCGATGCCCGAAACCGTCGTGGTGCGCGGCGTGACACGCAGGCTAAACGTGTAAATGTGCGACGGATTGGCGTCCATCGCCTTGGGGGTCAGGTCCGTGAGCGTGACAGTATCGCACCCGGAAAACAGGGCGAAAGCCAGCAAGGCGGAGAGCCAGACAGTGATTTTTCTCGCGGGAGAAATTCGGTTGGTGTGCATTGGTTGCTAGAGTGAAAACCAGACGGATAAAAAAGGTTAGTAATGAGCGGCGAACCGGCAGAGCAAGCTAAAGCTGAGGCTCCAGCACCGCTCGGCGTGTATGTGCACGTTCCGTTCTGTGCCTCGACCTGCGACTTCTGCGCGTTCTACCAGCAGCAGCCGACCGCCAATGACGTGGATCGGTTCCTCGCGGGGATCGAAAACGAGGCGGCGCTTGTGCCATGGACGCGACCGGTGACGACGGTGTTCTGGGGCGGCGGCACGCCCGGACTGCTCGCGCCCCGCGATCTCGCGCGGCTGGCGGAGACGGTGCGAGCGCGCTGCGCCGGCGCCCCGCAAGAGTGGACGGTAGAACTCGCCCCGGCGTCAGTGACCGAGGCGCGGCTAAAAGTTCTGCGCGAAGCGGGCGTGACGCGCGTGTCGATGGGCGTGCAGAGTTTCCAACCGGCGCTGCTCGACGGGCTCGGCCGGCAACACACGCGCGAGCAAATCTTCGCGGCGTATGAGCGGGTGCGCGCGGCGGGATTTCCGAGCGTGAATCTCGACCTCATGTTTGCGCTGCCCGGTCAGACGGCCGAGGAGTGGGCGGGCGACGTGCGCGAAGCCGTCGCCCTCGCCCCCGATCATCTCTCGACGTATTGCCTCACGTTTGAAGAGGACACGAAGCTCTGGGTGAAGCTCTCGCAGGGTCGCGTGAAGCTCGACCTCAACCACGAGGCGGATCTCTACGAGGCGACTTGGGCGCAACTCGCCGCAGCGGGCTACGCGCAATATGAAGTCTCGAACTTCGCGCGCCCCGGCCACGCGTGCCGGCACAACCTCAACACCTGGCACATGCACGAGTGGGTTGGGCTCGGGCCGTCGGCCGCATCGCAGCAAGCCGGCTGGCGCGGCGGCAATATCGCCGACTTGGAAAAATGGCTCGCGCACCTCGCGCGTGGCGAGCGCGTGACCGAGGATCGCGTGCGGCTTTCGCCCTCGCTGCTCGCGGAGGACGCGTTGATTTTCGGCCTGCGGATGAACGCCGGGGTAAACTTGGCGCCGTGGCGCGAACGCGCGCCGGAGGCACCATGGCCGATGGTCGAGGACACGCTTGCGACCCTCGCCGCCGCCGAACTGCTCGTGCGCCAGGGCGACCTCGTGCAACTCACGAATCGTGGCCGGTTGGTGGCGGATTCGGTGGGCAGCGAAATAATGACGGCGTTTGAGCCGCTGTTTGAAACTGCATGAGAGGACGTCGCAAAATGGTCCCAATGATTGTCATTCTGAGCGGAGCGAAGAATCCAGCAGGACCCGCGCACCTCGAAAAACGCTGCGCAAATCCAAGCGGATTCTTCGCTCCGCTCAGAATGGCAGATTTTTTTCGCCACGCCCTCAGAGAAATTTATTTCGCTGGTGTTCGCTCGGCCGTGATCGCCGTGATTGCACTCGTGGCGGCACACGCGGCGGAGCATCCGCTCGTGTTGCAGACGGATTTCGGGCTTAAGGACGGCGCGGTGGCCGCGATGCGTGGGGTCGCCGCCGGAGTGAGCCCGCGCCTAGTGATTCACGATCTCTCGCACGACAACACACCCTTCGACATCTGGGAGGCGGCCTATCGTCTGAAGCAAGCCGCGCCGTTCTGGCCGGAAGGCACAGTTTTCGTCTCGGTAATCGATCCGGGCGTGGGAACCGATCGGAAATCCATCGTGCTCAAGACCAGGTCGGGACATTTCTTCGTCGGCCCCGACAACGGCACATGGACCTTGATCGCGGAGGAACTCGGCGTGGCGAGCGTGCGCGCGATCGATGAGACGCGGCACCGGCGGCGCGGCTCCGAGCTTTCCTATACGTTTCATGGCCGCGACATCTTCGCTTTCGTCGGTGCGCGGCTTGCCGCGGAGGCGGTGATGTTTGAGGACGTGGGACCGCTGCTCCCGCCGCGCGTTGAAATGATCGCTTACGAGAAACCGCGCCGCGACGGTGCCGCGCTGGTCGGGATGATCCCGGTTCTCGATTTCCGCTTCGGCAACGTCTGGACGAACCTCGATCAGGCGCTCTTCGCGCAGTTCATCCCGAAGGTCGGCGAGCGGTTTCGCGTGACGATTTCTCGCGGCGGCAAGCGCGTCTTTGCCGGTGACCTGCCGTATGCGCGCACTTTCGGCGATGTGCCGGCGGGCGCACCACTGCTTTACTTAAACAGTCTGCTCAACGTATCGTTCGCGCTCAACGTGGGCGACTTCGCAAAAAAACATGGCATTGGCAGCGGCGCGGAATGGACCGTCCGCGTGGAGCGCGCGAAGCCATGAACCGCGCGCGGGCCATTTCCCTCCTGTCGTGTGCGCTGGTCGCGACGCTCGGCGGTTGCCACTCTAGCCCGGCCGCGCGTGGGCCCGCGCCGAGCGAGGTGCGTTTTTATCTCGAGGCGGCGAGTGGCGATGGCACGCCCGTGACGTTGCCGAAAAGCGGCGTGCATCTCGCCGTGAATCCCAAGCCCGTCATCACCGAGGGCGATATCGTGAACGTCGAGCTGGTGAAAGTGGATCTCGGGCTGTGCCTGCTGTTCCAGCTCACGCCGGCGGGTGTGCGCGATTTCTACAGAATGTCGGTCACACACCAGGGCCGCCGGATCGCGCTGGTGGTGGATGGCGTGGCGCTTGGGGCGCGCACGATCGATGGCGCGGTAACCAATGGCGTGATCTTCGTGTTCGCCGAGCTGGCTGACGAGGAGTTGCCGGCGCTGGTGGAGAAACTGAAAAAAAGCTCGATCGCGATGCAGCGCGAGATTGCGCGCAAGGGATGAAGCTCCGGGCGACGATTTTCCATTTCGCCGTCGCGCTGGCCGTGACGAAAGCGTCGGCGGCTCCTGCTCTGCCGGCCGCGGTGCCCGAGCGGCTGCAACTCGTGTGGCCGACGCCGAACCCCGCGTGGGCCGAGGGCAAACCACCGTCCCAATGGCTGCAGCACGCCGGCTCCGGCGAGACGGAGTCGGGTGGGTTTGGTGGCGTGCGCAGCGGCGGCACGCATTTTCACGAGGGCATCGATATCCGCGCGTTGGCGCGCGACCGACGCGGTGACCCGCTTGACAGCGTTTTTGCCGCGATGGCCGGCGTGGTCCGGCACGTGAGCGCTGCTGCCAGCGACAGCAGCTACGGTCGCTACATTGTGATCGAGCACACGGCGCAGTCACCCGCCGTTTACACGCTCTATGCCCATCTCGCCAAAATCGCGCCTGGCCTCCGCGCGGGCGACGCCGTCACGGCCGGCCAGACGATCGGCACAATGGGCCACAGTTCCGGCGGCTACATGATTCCGGCGGACCGCTCACACCTGCATTTCGAAATCGGCGTCGCCGTCACGCGGAATTTTCAGGCGTGGTATGAGCGCCGGCGCTTCGGCAGCCGCAACAGCCACGACATGTGGAATGGCATGAACCTCCTCGGCCTCGACCCGCTCGCGTTTTTCAACGAGTGGCGCGCCGGCCGCGTCGCGGGCACGCAGGATTTTTTCGCGCGCATGGAGCCGGCGGTGCGCCTGCGCATCGCGACGATTCGCACGCCGGATTTCGTGACGCGCTATCCCGCGCTGCTGACGAAGCCGGTGTCCCTCGGCGTCGTGGCCGGCTGGGACATCACCTTCAACTGGACCGGCATTCCGTTTTCGTGGACGCCGCTCTCTGCGATGGAAGTCGCCGGCATCCCGCTCGATCAACCGCGCATCCTTGAGGTCAACGCCCCGCTCCTCAAACGCGAGCGGAGCAAAAGCCTCGCCGTCTCCCGCGGCAGCTCGTGGTCCACGGGCAAGGACCTCGACATCGTGCTGAAGCAGCTATTTGGGGTGCGGTGACGACTTTGGTCGGCGCGCGCCGGCTCAACTCTGCGGCTTGAGCTGCAGCAGCAGCGCGCGGAAATCCGGGTGCGCTTTCAGTGCTTCGAGATCAGGATCTTGCTGCATCCAATCAAAATCGCGGTAGCCGAGTTCGACGGCTTGGCGCAGTTCGCGGAGGGCGTCGCCCTTGCGTTGTGAGAGCGCGAGGCTGCACGCGAGGTTGTAGCGGGCGGTGGCGTTGTCCGGTTGGAGGCGGACCAATTTGCGATCCATACGGAGGCCGTCAGCGATGCGGCCCTGGCGCGTGTAGTGGCCGCCGAGGATCTCAACGACGATGGCGTAATCCGGTTCGCGGCGCAGCACGGATTCGAAAAATCCGATTTCAAACATGAGGTCGCGGCTTTTTTCCTTGGGCATGGGAGAATCGACGCGTGACGTTTAACCGCGGCGCGGGCAGGTGCCGGTTTGGCGGAAGGCGTCGCACTGCGCGCTGACTTGCAGGCGCTGCGTCACGGGCGTGAGGCCGAGCTTCGAGGAGACGGTGCTGCCATACCACGACATGAAGGGCGCGCTGATCTCGAAAATTTTGTCGCAATCGAGGCACACGACCTGTGCGACCTGCGTGCCGTCGCCCTCGCGGTTGGGGCGGTAGAATTTTTCACCCGAGCCGATGTCCACTTCGCGAAGCAGTGCGCTCCCGGTCATGATCGGCAGCGTGCGGTAAACGGTCGCGCGGGACACGGAGTCGTCGATGGCGCGCGCGTAGTCGAGGAGTTGATCGGCGGTGAAGTGCTCCGTTTGCGCGAAAGTGGCGTCGAAGATCGCGAGCCGCTGGCTGGTCGCGCGCAAACCTTTCTTTGTCAGAAAAGATCGGAATTTTTCGCGCGCGGCGTCGATGCTCACCCGGCGACTGTTCGCGCGGCGTGCGGTGGCTGTCAACGGGATCGTTGATTGGTGGAGGCGGCGGGCGCATCTCAGTTTCGTGCAAACCTTGATCCGGAGTTTCCGGTCGTAGCAATGGTCTTGTTTTCAGCAGCAGACAGAAGTCTGAAGAAGTGCGGGAGCGGGCAAAGCGCTGCCAGCCCGAGCGGGTGGGCGCGCACGAGGCGCGCCCCTTGTTGCAAGAAACAGAGATGCGCCCGCCGCCCTGGTCCGCATGCGGTGTGCAAAAATTCCGCGCAAAGGGATTTGCACGCCGCCGTCCGGCGCGTTCACTCCTCGACCGTGACCAAGTCCAGCACCACCACGCAGCCGAAGGAGGAGACCCGCACCGCGCTCGCGCTCGGCCGCGTGTGGCGCGTCGTCGTGCTCAACGACCCGGTGAACCTGATGTCCTACGTGGTTCTTGTGTTTAAGAAAATCTTCGGCTTCGACGAATCGACCGCGCGCCAGCGCATGCTCGAGGTGCACGAGCAGGGCCGCTCCATCGTGTGGAGCGGGCAGCGCGAGAAGGCCGAGGCCTACGTCTTCACTTTGCAACAATGGCATCTCACCGCCGTCCTCGAGCCCGATGAAGCGCATTGAGGTCAAACTCGCCCTCCCGGTTGTCGCGCCCCTGCTCGACGTGATGAAGGAGCTGGCCGACGGCCTGCGCCAAAACCTCGCCGCGCCCGCCGGCCTGCCGGACCTCGATGAGGAGTTTCGCGGCGCGTGGGTCGGCGATCTGCTCGTGACGCAGAACCACGACGTGCAGACCCTGCTCGCGCTCTTCGACGACGAATTTTTCAAGGAAGGCGTCGTCGCCTTCGACGAGGAAAACGCCGAGGTGCTCGTCCGCGCCGCCGCCGCGCTCCGGCTGCGCCTGCGCGAACACAGCCTGAAAACCCTCGACGACGAGACCCTCGAGAGCGGTGAGATCGAAATGGAAAAACTCGCCGAGCCCCTCCGCCGCGCCTTCATGTGCTACCTCTTCCTCGCGACGATTCAGGAACTGATCATCCAGCACTTGGACGAAGGGATTCTGGGAGGGTGATCTGAGGAGCGGCAGGCGGGTAGGCCGCAAGCCTCGACGGTCGCGGCGGGGTGAGCTGACACCTGCGGTTCAGTCAGGGGTTAGGCCGCGTTGTCGAATCCTCATCCCCATACTCCTCTCGAAGCAACGTGTGATACCAACGTCCTCTAGCTAATAGACTTTACAGAAGAGTGGGAAGCGGGTGCGGTAAGTGATGGCCCGTAAATTTCCGCCGCTGGGAGAAGAGTTGGT
>JANXSC010000086.1 GCA_025352845.1 Opitutaceae bacterium | reverse complement strand
GGCGGCCGCGGTGGGAAGCAAGGGCGGCGATGCTGGCCGTGCGGGCGCGAGCCCGGCGCTCACGAAGGATTCCTGCGCGATATCCACGACCTCGGGCGGATCGAACATCGTGCCGTCGAACTTCGGATCGATGGCGCGGATCCGCTCGTCGAGCGGCGGGTGCGTGGCCCAGAGGCCGCCGAAATTCGAGCGGAAGCCCTGCGCAAAAAAGAAATGGCCGATGGCCGCGCTCTTCGCCGACTGGAGATTCGAGCCAAGCGCGTAGCCGCCGATTTTTTTCAGCGCGCCCGAAAGCCCGGTGGGATTGCGCGTGAACTGCACGGCCGACGCATCGGCCAAAAATTCGCGTTGCCGTGACACGGCTGCCTGAATGAGCCGTCCGAAAAAATATCCAACGTAGCCGACGATGAGCAGCGCGACGCCGGACGCGACGAGGGCGAGCACGAGACCACCGCCGTTTTTCTCGCGGCGCGCGGGGGCATAGCGCAGGCTCCAGAGGAGCCCGCGGCCCGCCAGCCCCAGCACGAGGATGCCGAAAATCGTCGCGGCGATCCGGAGGTTGAGCCGCATGTCGCCATTGAGGATGTGGCTGAACTCGTGCCCGATCACGCCTTGCAGTTCCTCGCGGGTGAGTTTCTCCAGCGTGCCGCGCGTGACGGCGACGACGGCGTCGTTTGCGGTCAGCCCCGCCGCGAACGCGTTGATCGCGGGTTCCTCGTCGAGCACATAGACGGTGGGCATCGGTGTGCCGGAGGCGATGGCCATCTCCTCGACGACGTTGAGCAACCGCCGCTCACGCAGTTCGGTCGTGTGTGGATCGACGCGGCGTCCGCCCACGCTTTCGGCAACGGCGCCGCCCCCGGCGGAAAACTCGTGCCACTTATACAGAGAGGCGATGCCGACCACGACCAGCGTGCCGATGCCGACGTAGGCGAGGAGCTCCGGCTGCCAGAGGACGATCTCCGAGACGCGCAGATCGTAGTCGCCGAAGCGCGTGCGCGCTTCGCTGTTCCCGCCGTGGAGGAAATGCAGAATCAGAATCGCGGAAAAATACGCCGCCGCAATCGTGCCGACGACGGCAAGTCCGAACAACCAGACGAGTCGCGACGTGCGCTGCTTGGCGCGAGCCTGGGCTTCGAAGAAGTCCATGGTTTTCAACTCCCTGCTGTGCGGACGCGGAGAATATCCTGCAGGACGGCCGGACTCTGGCGCAGATCGACAACGGCGACCACCGTGGTGACGCTCGGCTCGATGACGAAGAATGCGCCGTAGTAGCTACGGCGGATTACGACCAGACGGAACCGGCGGTATTTGCGGGGAAACAGTTCCGGGTTCCACTCGATCCACGAAACCGTCTCGCGAAATTTCGCGTGGAAATGATGGCCGCCGTCAGTCTGCCAGGAGTCGTAGAACGGGCGCGCGGCGCGCAGGTCGGCTTCAATCTCCTCGAGAAACTCGACGGGTTGCTGCTTCACGGCCGGGCCAGACGGCGCTCAAGCTCGGTCAGGGTGATGCGCTTCGTTTTGCCAGATTGGTAGGCCCGCCAGCGATCGTCGAGCAGCCGCCGATGCTCCGGGTTCACGGGCGAAGTGTCGTCGATGCTTGAGAGCCAGAGTTCATCGGCGAGCTGGCTCCGCTGCTTCTTGGGCAGTTTCTTGAGGGCGGGAAAATCGGCGAGTGTCATGGCGTGGATCCTGTCTTAGTTAAAACTCACTTTCGGCGCGTTCCGTTCCGTCGGGTCGTCGATTTTGAAGAGTTCGGCGGGGAGGAAGCCGAACATGCCGGCGAAGATCACGTTGGGGAAGGTCTCGCGGGCGGTGTTGTAGGCCATGACGACGTCGTTGTAGGCCTGCCGGGCGAAGGAGACTTTGTTTTCCGTCGAGGTTAGCTCTTCGGTGAGCTGCATCATATTTTGGTTGGCCTTCAGATCGGGATACTGTTCGGAGACGACCATGAGCCGTGAGAGTGCGCCGCCGAGACCGGACTCGGCGGACATGAGGCCCTTCATGGCGTTGGCATCGGCGGGATTCGCCGCGGCGGTTTGCGAGGCGCCGTAGGCGATGTTGCGCGCCTTGATCACGGCCTCGAGCGTGCCGCTCTCGTGTTTCATATAGCCCTTGGCGACCTCGACGAGATTCGGGATGAGATCATAGCGGCGCTTGAGCTGCACGTCGATTTGCGCAAAGGCGTTTTTGAAACGGTTGCGGAGTTCGACGAGCTTGTTGTAGATGCCGGCGATCCACAGGGCGAGGACGACGACGACTAGGAGCAGGACACCGAGCACAATGAGGACGGGAGACATGGTGGTGATGGGTTGGAGCGAAAACGAATGCGCGGGCCAGTGTGCGGCGAAAGTGGGGCCGGGCGAGGCGGAACTTTTTACAACGCGGTTGATTGTTTCCAGCGGCGCGAGCAACTTCCCGGCTTCGTGACTCGCAACCGGAAAAATGTTTTTGTGATCGCGGCCGCCGTGCTGAGCGCAGCCGTGGCGACTGGATGGGCGCAGGAGCCGTTGAGTCTGCCGGCACCGCTCGCGTGGAAAACCGCGCCCGCCGCCTCGGGCCGCGAAATCGTGACGCTGGCCTCGGCACAACGGGCGCACGATCTCGGGCTGCCTTCGGTGGCGGCGGATATTTACCGGCAGCTGCTCGACGCGCCCGGCGCGGATCGCGGAGAGATGAGCCTCGCGCTGGCGACGACGCTGCTCGACGCGGGCCGCGGCGAGGAGGCCGAGGCGGTGTTGCAGGCGATGTCCGAGCCGCGCGGTGCGGCGTGGCGGCTGCGCGTGGGCCTCGCGGCGTTTCAGGCGCGGCGGCGCGCCGAGGCGCAGGCGCAGTGGGACGCGATCAAGGCCGACGAGGTGCCCGAGGCGGATCGCGCGTGGTATTGGTTTCTCACCGGTGCGCTCTACGATACCGCGCCGGTGCGCGATCTGCGGCGCGCGAACGAATTCTATACGAGGGCCGAGGGCGCGGCGACGACGGAACTCGCGCGCGCGCGTTTCCAGCTCGCGGGCGAGCAGGTGCGGTTGCGGCTTTTCGGCCGGCCGACCGAGGCGGCACTCAAGCAGGCGCGGGAAAATGCGGACAACAACGCGGGGCGGCCGGTGGGTTACGACGCGCAGCGGACCTATGCCGTGATGCTCGCGGAGAGCGGGCAGCGGGCCCTGGCGATCACGACCTTGGAGCTGGCCTTGCGCGGGGTGCCGGCGCGGGAGCGCGGCGTGATTGACGAAATGCGTTTCACACTCGGGCTCATCGGTGATCGCGGGCGGGGCGGGGCGGGGCGCAATGCGCTCACGCAGCTTTTGGAAAATGGCTCGAAGCCCCAGCGTCAGCAGCAGGCGCTGACCCTGCTCGCGGAGGCCTCGCGCGAGGAACCGGCGCGCAAAATTTTTCGCGACGATCTCGACCGGCTCATCGCGGTGCGGCCGCCGCATCCGATTTTGGAGAGCCTGCTGTATTACCGCGCGCAACTCGCGCTGGCGGGAAAGGATTTTGCCCGCGCAGAGGAGGATGCGGCGGCTTTGCTGAAGCAGTTTCCGCTGTCGTTGCTCCGAGTGCACGCGCTGGGCGTGCTCACGCAGTCGGCGTGGGAGCAGGCACGCTACCGGCTCGCGGCCGACTACGCGCGCAAGACCCGCGCCGATCTGGCGATCCTCGCGGGCAGCACGCCGGCGTCCGGGGGCTTTGCGCGTGCGCGGACCGACCTCGGGGTGCTCGAAGCCGAGGCGTCGTTTCGCGCGGGTGATTTTCGCAACGCCGCCGATGCCTATGCGGCGGTCCTGCGCGAACGCCCCGCCGAGCTTGAGGCCGCGCGGCTCGCCTCATTGATCTATATGCGCGTGCTGGCGGAAATCCGCTCCGGCTCGGGCGATGCGGCCAAGGTGCTCGACGAGGTGGAACTCGATCCGGTGTTTGACCTGGAGAACCGCTGGCAGGCGGAGTGGAGCCTCGCGCGGGATTTGCAACTGCGGGGCGAGGCAGGTGTGAATGCGGCGTTCGCGCGCATCAGCGCACTGCTCCGCGAACCGGCGTCCGGCTTGGAGACATTGAAGCCTGAGCTGCGCGCGCGCATCGCGTGGCTGCAGGCGCGGCTCGCGTTCGACAACCAGCAGCCGGAACAGGCGATCGGGTTCGTTGAGGCGCTGCTCGCCGCGCCGCTCGACGTGGACGCGAACCTCAAGTCCGAGATCGCCGCGGACGCGATGCTGCTGAAGGCCCGCGCGGAATTTGCGCTGGGTCGCGAGCCGATGGCCTTGGAAACGCTCGCCCGCCTGCGCGCCGAACACGCGACGCGGGACGCGGCGATTAATTCCTACCTCATCGAGGCCGAGCACTACGCTGCGCAGGACAAAATCGCCGAGGCACGCGATCGCCTGATCAAGCTCACGGACAATCCCGCCTATAAGGACAGCGTGTTTGTGCCCTACGCTTATTTCCGACTCGCGCTGCTGTCCGAGCAACTGGGCCGGGAGGAAAACCTGCAGGAGGCGAACAAGCGCATCGAGGATCTCGTGATGAGCCCCGCGGCGATGGCGGACCAGTCGCTCGTGTTTGCGGCGCGACTGAAGCAGGGTGACATCTACCGGAAGCGCGGGGATTTTCCCGCGGCGCAGCGCGCCTACGAGGATTTGGTGAACCGCTATCCGCAGCGGCCCGACGTGGCGTTTGCGTTGCTGGCCCTCGCCGACTGCCGCAACGCGCAGTCCTCGGCCGATATCGCGCCCTCGACCGCGCACGCCGATGCGGCGCAACTCATCTACGAGCAGCTCAGTGAGCGGCGCGATGCCCCGGTTGATGTGCGGGTCGAGGCCGGTTACAAGCTGGGAGCCTTGCTGGCGCGCCGGGGGAAACAAGAGGATGCGACGAGAGTGTGGTGGGTCGTCGCCGACCAGCCATTCACCGAACAGGACGCGAAGCGGCCCTACTGGATCGCGCGGACGCTGCTCGATCTCGGGGACTTGCTCGAGAAGCGCGGCCGGATCGACGATGCCAGGGCGGCCTATCAGCTGTTGCTCGAAAAGCGGCTGCCCTACGGCGAGGCGATCGCGCGCGCGCGGCTGCAGCAGGCGGGGAGCACGCCGCCGAAGGCGAATCCATGAACCGCTTGCTTTCGAGTTTGCCGCGCGGGGCGCAACCCTAAGTCTTCCGCGCGATGTCCGGATTTGATTTCACGCTGTTGGCCCGCGGGGGCCTGATGATGTGGGTGCTGCTGGCGCTCGGCTTGGGCGGGCTGATGCTCTGCATCGAGCGCGTCTTGTTTCTGCACCGCGGGCAGATTCGCGCAAAGGCGTTCGTCGAGGGGATCAAAAATATCCTGGCCAAGCGTCGGCTCGTCGAGGCGCTGACGGTGTGCGAGGAAACGCCGGGCCCGGTGGCGGCGGTCGTGAAGGCTGCGCTGTTGCAGGCGTCGGCGTCGGCGGAGACAATGCGGTTTCACGTGCAGGAGGCGGGCATCGTCGAGCTGCCGGCGCTGGAGCGCCGGCTCGGCGCCATCGCCGCGATCGCGCAGGTGGCACCGCTCGTGGGATTGCTCGGCACGGTCATCGGCATGGCGACGACGTTTCGGGCCTTTGAGCAGGGCGGGCACTATGCGCTCGCCGGCGTGTTGGCCGGAGGCATGTGGCAGGCGTTGCTCGCAGTCGCGGGCAGCCTGATGCTCGCGATCCCGGCGCACCTCGCGTATCATTTCCTGAGCGCGCGCGTGAGATCGATCGTCCGCGACGTCGAGTGGTCGGGCAACGAGATCATGAAATACCTGCTGACGGAGTATCGCGGGATTTCGCCCGTGCCCGATCCGGCGACACCGGCGGCGGTCGGCAAACCATGATTACGCGTCCGCTCGATCTGGCGTCGCGGCTGCGGCCGGAGCCGAAGAATTTCGACGCGTTGTTTTTCGTGAACGGCGGGTTGCTGGCGGTGTTCTTCGGCTTGTTTGGCTCGCACTTCGTGCTCGCGCCGGGTTTGAGTTTGAATTTTCGGCTGCCTGTCATGCCGGGGACGGAGGCGAACGCGCAGTCACCCACCCATATGATCAGTGTCGTCAATGCCGAGCAGATTTTCACGGACGATGGCCTGCGCAAGCTGAGCGATCTCAGGGCTTGGCTCGCGCAGCAGAAAAAAGGCGCGGGCACGCCGCTGCTCCTGGTGCGCGGCAGCGCGGACGTGCAGACCTCGGTGCTCGTGGAAATTTCGAGCGCGGCGGCGGCGGCGGGATTTGGCGTGCTCTGGGCTGCGGGTGAACCAGCGGGCGCGGTGAAGGAAAAGGGCCGCTAACTTGAAACCGCAGGCGAAAACCACCCGCGGGCACTGGTTCGCCGCTGCGGCGGGCGCGCTGCTCGTGGGCGGCGGGGCGGTGGTGTTGTTTCGGTTTCCAGCGGCACCGCTGCCCGCGCCGCCGCAGGCGAAATCCGCAGTGGAACTTGCGCGACCGGCCTTGGCCGACGAACTCTTGCGGCAGGAGACGGAGATGCGCGACCTTCGCCCGCTCTTTCTCCCGACCAACCGCAACGCCACCCTGCCCGAACCCAAGCGCGAGCCCGGCCGGACGATTCTGGATTCGGAGCAGCCCAAGTGGAGTTTCTCCGACGGGGATCCGCAGGTGGTCCGTAAGTTTCCGCCGGTCGCGACCCTCGCGGGAAAATCCGTCGAAGAGGCCGAACTGGCCGACGCCCTCACCATTGAAGCGGCGGAGTCGCCGTTGCTCGGCTTCGGCCGGCGCCGGACCGAAATTTCCGCGCATTCCGCGCGAGGCGGTTTTGTCGAGGTCACGGTGGCCAAGGATGGCCGGAGATTTTTGGCCGAGCCACTGCCGGTCGCGGCCCGACCACCGGGAGGCAAGGCTTGGGCACCCATCGAACTGCTGGCCTCGATCGACGCCGCGGGACTCGCCTGTCCACTCGTCGTCATGGAAGGATCGCAGGCGGAGGAGGTGGACAACCACTTCAAAAACTACCTCGCCGAAACCTTTCGCCTCGGGGCACGACTCCCGCCCGGTTACTACCGGATCACCGTTGCCCCGTAGAATTTTTCAGAAACGGAGGAATTTGCTGTTGACGGTGCCAAACACGGGTTGCACGTTCAACAGCTCTTTTCGTTTTTTGGCACTTCCTTGTTCTGCCCAGATAGCTCAGTTGGTAGAGCACCCCCTTGGTAAGGGGGAGGTCGACGGTTCGAATCCGTTTCTGGGCTCCAGGGTCAGAAAACGCGTCGGTTCAGGCTTCTACGACGTAAAACCAGAGGTCAACTTTCCATCACCACCCTAACATAACGTCTCACTCACATGGCTAAAGCCCAATTCGAACGCACCAAACCGCACGTGAATGTCGGCACGATCGGCCACATTGACCACGGCAAGACGACCACGACCGCCTCGATTCTCGCGGTGCAGGCCCGCAAGGGTCTCGCCCAGGCCAAGGCGTATGCCGATATCGCCAAGGGTGGCACCGTGCGCGATGCGACCAAGACGGTGACGATCGCCGTGGCGCACGTCGAATACGAGACGACCAAGCGCCACTACGCGCACGTCGACTGCCCCGGCCACGCCGATTTCGTCAAGAACATGATCACGGGTGCCGCCCAGATGGACGGCGCGATCCTCGTTGTCTCCGCCGCTGACGGCCCGATGCCGCAGACCAAGGAGCACGTCCTCCTCGCCCGCCAAGTTGGCGTGCCGAAGATCGTGGTGTTCCTCAACAAGGTGGATCTGATCGACGACCCGGACCTCCTCGAACTCGTCGAAGAGGAAATCCGCGACCTCCTCACCAAGTATCAATTTGACGGCAAGACCGCCAAGATCGTCCGTGGCTCCGCCACCGCCGCGCTTGAAGGCAAGCCCGAGGGCGAAAAGGCCATCGGCGAGCTGATGGACGCGATCGACAACGAGATCGCCGAGCCGGTCCGCGAGATGGACAAGCCCTTCCTGATGTCCGTCGAAGACGTGTTCTCGATCACCGGCCGCGGCACCGTCGCGACGGGTCGGATCGAGCGCGGTGTGATCAAGGTCAACGAGTCCGTCGAGATCGTCGGTCTTAAGGATACCGTGGTGTCGGTCGTGACCGGCATCGAAATGTTCCGCAAGCTGCTCGATAGCGGTCAAGCGGGTGACAATGTCGGTATTCTCCTGCGCGGGATCGAAAAGGACGCCATCGAGCGTGGTCAGGTGCTCGCCGCTCCGAAGTCGATCACCCCGCACAAGAAGGCCAAGGCCGAAATCTACGTCCTCTCGAAGGACGAGGGCGGTCGCCACACGCCATTCTTCAACGGCTACCGTCCGCAGTTCTACTTCCGGACGACGGACGTCACCGGAATCGTCAACCTGCCCAAGGGCGTGGAGATGATCATGCCGGGCGACAACATCGCGGTCGAAATCGACCTCATCGTGCCCATCGCGATGGAGAAGACCCAGAAGTTCGCCATCCGCGAAGGCGGCCGCACCATCGGTGCCGGCCGTATCTCCGAGATCATCGAATAAGCGCTTCGATAAC
>JANXSC010000060.1 GCA_025352845.1 Opitutaceae bacterium | reverse complement strand
ATAAGCCGGCAGAAGACGAACGTTTCTCGTTTCGCGATTTACTCGGCAGTATGGGCGCGTGGACGCCGCTCTATGCACTCTTTTGGATCGCGGCGTTGTGGCGCGCAGTCCACGAGCCGCTCGCAGGACCGGACATCGAGTTCCGGTGGAGTTTCCTGGCCGAACAGATGCTCGCGACGGGCGGGCTCGATTTCTATCCGCCGCGCACGGCGGCGGATTTTTTCCGTTACTTTTGGGTGGAGAGCATTCCGCCGGGAGCAGCAGCGCTGCATGCGTGGGCGTATGCCTGCGCGGGAGGTGCGAAGGCGGCGTGGACGATTCCGGCGGTTGCCCTCCAGCTCTCGTCGTTGCACGCGCTCGTGTGGTGCGCGGCGTATTCGCACAGCGGCGAGCGGGCGGCGCGTTTTGCGTGCCTCGCGGCGGCGGCGTGTCCGCTGCTCACGTGGTCGGTGCTGCTCGGGCAGGAAACCGGCCTCACTGCGCTGTCGCTCGCCGGCATCGTGGCTGCGCTGCTGGGCTGGCGGCGAAACGGCACGCCGGGCTGGGCCGCGCTCGCGGGAATTTTTGCAACCCTCGGCGCGTCTGCGCGAGAATACGGCCTCGTGTTTCCGCTGCTCGCCGCAGCGGGTCTGCTGGCGGTGCAGGCGAACCGCCGCGCTTGGCTCGCTTTCGTCGTGCCGGTTTCACTCGCCCTCATCTGGCCGCTGCGCACCTGGGCGCTCACGGGCAATCCGTTTTACAGTCTCGATGTCGCCGGACTGTTTCCGACGAACGCGCGCTTCCTCGACTGGATCGGACTCGACGCGGAGTCGCTCGGCGCGGCGCTCACGACCGTCGCCGGCTGGCGCGAGATCGGCCGTTTCGTGCTGCAATACGCACCGGTCGCACTGGTGGGTTGGCTGTGGCTCGGACTCGCCGCGTTTCGCGGCAGCCGCGCCGCGCTCTGGGGCGCAGCCGCCATTGCGATCGTGCTGGGGCTTTGGGCGGCATCGGTGCGCTACACCAACGGCGGTCTCTTCTACTCACTGCGCGTGACGAGCCCCGCGCTCGCGCTCAGCGCGATCTCCGCAGGCATCGCCCTCGCCTCCACGACATGGTCGCGCCGCTCACTCGCCATCGTCGCGCCCGCGATCCTCGGCGTGCTGGTCCTCGCCACGCTCCCGCCCACGCTCGCGTTGCCGAAAAATCACGCCCGCACGCCTTGGCGCGAGTGGCCGGCCTTCGCGCCGCGCGCCGATCCGCTCGACACCGCCGCCGATCCCACGATGGCGATTTTCCAACGTGCGATTCGCGCGACGCCCGGCGAGCGTGTCGGGATCATTCTCGCCGACTCGCCGGGTTTCCAGCGCCGCCTCGCCCCGCTCGGCCTCAAGGTGCTGCCGCTGTGGAGCCCGCAGGCCGACTGGCTCTTCGATGCCTCGCTGCCGCCCGCCGAGCTCGTGCGCCGCTGGCGCGAGTCGGGCATCACGCACGTCATCCACACCAAGTGGCAGGACAACCTCGATTTTTTCACGCGGCGCTCGCGGCTCGCACGCCCGCCGCTGGGCCAGCGGATGCTCGGCGAGACCGTCCTCACCGCGGTCTTTGCGATCACGCTTGCGGAATAGCTTGGGAGCTGCGCGTGTCACATCCCCATTTTCCGCTTGCACGCCCCCGCCCCACTTTATTTTACCCGTCACTCCGAAATGATCGCCGGCGGAACCTTTCCTCTTTCGCCGGTCTCATCGGTCCAATCCCCATTCACGTCTTCGCTCCATGATTGAAGTCAAAGGCCTGGTCAAAACCTACGGCACCAAGCGCGCGGTCGATGGCGTCACCTTCACGGTGAAGCGCGGCGACATCCTCGGCTTCCTCGGCCCCAACGGCGCCGGCAAATCGACCACGATGAAAATGATCACCGGTTTCCTGCGCCCCGACGCCGGCACCGCCATGGTCGATGGCATCGATGTCACCGTCGATCCCGTCGCCGTGAAACAGAAGCTCGGCTACCTCCCGGAAAGCGCCCCCGCCTATCCCGAGATGACCGTCGAGGAATTTCTTGGCTTCATCGCCGAGGTCCGCGGCTTCCGCGCCGCCGACGCCAAACGTGCCCAGGTCGATCGCGCGATCAACCTCACGCACCTCGCGCCCGTGCGGAAGCAGTCGATCGAAACGCTCTCCAAGGGTTTCAAGCAGCGCGTCGGTTTCGCGCAGGCCCTCCTCCACGATCCCGGCGTGCTCGTGCTCGACGAGCCGACCGACGGCCTCGACCCCAATCAGAAGAACGAGGTCCGCTCGCTTATCAAGAACATGGCGTCCGCCAAAGCCGTGATCCTCTCGACCCACATTCTCGAGGAGGTCGACGCGATCTGCAATCGCGTGATCATCATCTCGCGCGGCAAGGTCGTCGCCGACGAGACCCCCGAGCGACTGCGCGCCCGCCAGCCCGGCGCCCGGCTCGACGAAATCTTCCGCACGCTGACCCACGGAGATATCTGAATTTTGAAGTAGCGAGTAGCGGGTAGTGAGTAGCGAGCATCCACCGAACATCGCCTCAATCCCCGCTTCGCAACTACTCGCTACCCACTACTCACTGCCCGCTACTTCCACTCCACCCATGCGCCAAATCTCCCCGATCTTCAAACGCGAGTTCGTCGGCTACTTCCGTTCGCCGGTCGCGTATGTATTCCTGATCGTCTTCCTGCTCTCGTCCGTCCTCCTCGCGTTTTTTGCCGGCGGCTTTTTCCGCGGTCGCGTGGCGACGCTGGAAAGTTATTTCTATTTTCACCCGTGGCTCTTCCTCTTCCTCGTGCCCGCGGCCGGCATGAGGCTCTGGTCGGAGGAGAAACGCAGCGGCACGGTCGAGCTGCTGTTCACGCTGCCGATCACGACCTTGGAGGCGGTCATCGGGAAATTTCTCGCGGCCTGGGCCTTTCTCGCGCTGGCCATCCTGATGAGCTTCCCGATGCCGATCACGCTCGCCTACCTCGGCGCTCCCGACTGGGGCGTGATCATCAGCGGCTACGCGGGCAGCATCCTCATGGGCGGTGCCTACCTCGGCGTGTGCTCGCTGATGTCGGCCCTCACGAAAAATCAGGTGATCAGCTTCGTGCTGAGCGTGTTCATCTGCGTCATCCTCGTGCTCCTCGGCACGAGCATGTTCTCCGGTTTCATGACGGGCTTCCTCGGGATGCCCGTCGCCTTCGCCGATGCGATCGCGAACTTCAGTTACCTGACGCACTTCGACGCCTTCACCAAGGGCGTGATCGATCCCAAGGACGTGCTCTTTTTCTTCTCGCTGATGGGCTTCACGCTCTTCCTCAACGTCGTCGCCCTCGAACGCTAAGTCTCCCGTTCCCGCCATGAAATTCGGCAGCAAAACCGTCGCCATCGTCCTCCTGCTCATCGGCCTCGTGCTGGTGAACTACCTCGCCACGTCGATCCCGCTGCGGCTCGACGCCACCGCCGAGTCGATCTACACGCTCTCCGCCGGCACCAAGAAGATGCTGGGCAAGATCGAGGAGCCCGTCTCCATCGACCTCTACTTCACGAAGGACGCGGGCAGTCTCCCCATCGCCTACAAGAACTACGCGGTGCGCGTGCAGGAGATGCTCCGCCAATATGTGCGCGCCTCGCGCGGCAAGCTCACGCTCAACATCGTCAACCCGCGCGCCGACACGCCCGAGGAAGAAAAGGCCACCGCGTCCGGCCTCCAACCGCAGGTCGCGCAGCAGGGCGGCGAGCCGTTCTTCTTCGGCCTCATCGTCACCCAGGCAGATCAGCAGAAATCGATTCCCGCCTTCGCGCCGCAGCGCGAACAGTTCCTCGAGTATGATCTCTCGAAGCTCGTTTACAGCGTGCAGCAGCTCGACAAGCGGAAGCTCGGCCTGCTCACCAGCCTCCCGCTGCAGGGGACCAACCCGCAGCAGATGCAAATGATGATGATGATGCGCCAGCAGCCGCAGCCCTCGCAGATGATCATAGGCGAACTCGAGCAGTCGTTCAAAATCATCACGGTCGAGGCCACCGCGACCGAACTTCCCGCCGACCTCGACGCGCTCCTCATCGCCCATCCGCAAAATGTCTCGCCGAAACTTCAGTTCGCCATCGACCAGTTTCTCCTCGGCGGCAAACCGGTCTTCCTCGCCGTCGATCCTTCTTCGCAACACTTCAAGCGCCAGAGCAACCCGCAGCAGCAGATGATGGGGCAAAGCCCGCAAAACGTCTCCAGCGATCTGCCGACGCTCCTCAACGCCTACGGCATCCAATACGACCCGCAGAAAGTCGTCGGCGATCTCGACAACGCCACGCAGGTGCAGACCGGCGGCGGCGGCGTCGCTCGTTATCCGATCTGGCTCAGCCTGCGCGGCAAGGAGGCCTTCAACCAGAAGTCACTGCCGACAGCGCAGCTCAACTCCGCGATGTTCATCGAGTCGGGCAGCATCGCGAAGAAGGAGGGTTCCACGCTCACGTTCACGCCGCTCGTCGAAACTTCCGCACAGGCCGGCGACATCGCGAGCATGATGTTGCAGTTCGCGCAGCCAGACGATGTCGCCAAGCAGATCATCCCGAGCGGAAAAAAGACCATCGCCGCCCTCGTTACGGGCAAATTCAAGAGCGCGTTTCCCGACGGCGCACCGAAAGACGAACCAAAACCCGATGGCCCGACGAAGAAAGACGACGCCCAGAAGGAGGCCCCGAAGCCGGCGGCCGATTCGCTGAAAGAGTCGAAGACGAATTCTACCCTCTTCGTCATCGCCGACACCGACTGGCTCTTCGACGACTACAGCGTGCGCAAAATTAATTTCTTCGGCCAGACCGCCGCCGAGCCGTTCAACGACAATCTCGCCTTCGCCGCCAACACCGTGGAATTCCTCGGCGGCTCACAGGACCTCATCTCGATTCGCGGCAAAGGTTCGTCGGTGCGCGAATTCAACGTCGTGCGCCAGATGGAGGCCAGCGCGCAGAAACAATATCAGTCCAAACTCGCCGAACTCGACGGGCAGCTCGCGGACGTCCAGAAGAAGCTCTCCGAACTCCAGGGGAAAAAGGGCGAGGGCAACCGCCTCGTCGCGACCCCGGAAATGGCCAAGGCCATCGAGAGTTTCCAGAAGGAACAGGCCAAATTTCGCGGTCAGCGCCGCGAGATTCGCCTGAAGCTTCGCGAGGACATCGACCGCCTCGAAAACCGTCTCCTCGTCATCAACCTGCTCGCCACGCCGCTGCTCGTCGGCGTCTTCGGCGTGTGGTTCTACCGCAACCGGAAAAAGTGATTCTCCCCAACCTGCAACGCTCAGATCTCACCTCTCAGCCATGAGACTGAAAACCATCCTCGTCACTGTCCTCGTCCTCGCCGCCCTTTCGATTGTCGCCTACATCGCGACCCGACCCGACGAACCCAAGGTCGCCGATACGCGCCTCAACAAACCCCTCGTCGATCCCTCCGCCATCGAGAAGGCGATGAAGCTCCGCATCGCCGATGCGGGCAAGACGGTCGAGCTCACGCGTCAACCCGACGGCACATGGCGCGTCCCTTCCTATTACGATTTCCCGGCCGACTTCAGCAAACTGTCCGGCCTCATCGGCAATCTCACAGACGCCAAGCTCCAGCGTCTCGTCACGAGCAACGCCGACCGCATCTCGCGCCTTGAGTTCAAGGACACCAAGATCGAGCTGCTCGACGCCGCCGACAAGCCGCTCTTCTCCGTGACGCTCGGAAAAAATCCCGAGACCGGCGGCGGCCGCTTCGTGCGCTTCGGCGACGAGCCGAAGGCGTTTCTCTCCAACCTCAACGCGTGGCTCGATCCCGAGCCGAAAAACTGGGCCAACACCGAGCTCCTCAACCTCAAGGCCGACGACATCGCGAAAATCGAAGTCCCCTTCGCCGACGGCGGACCGATCGTTTTTTCCCGCGCGAAGAAGGAAGACCCGTGGACTGCGGATAAAACGCCCGACGGACAGCGCGTGAAGGCCGACCGCATCTCGACCGTGTTGTCCTCCGTCGGCACGATCCGTTTCTCCGACACGAACGCCCTCGACGACGCCAACGCCAACGCCGCCGCCGCCAAGGCCAATGAGCGCCTCTTCAAACTCGAGACCTTCGACAAGAAGGTTGTGAAAATCGTGCTCGGCCGGAAGCCCGAGGAAAAGAAACTCAAGACGCTCGCGCCCACCGCCGATGGCAAGACCGGCCCCGCCGCCCTCGGCACTATCGCCGATCTCCTGAAGAAGGATGAGAAAAAGGACGCCGCCGCACCCGGCGAAGAAAAGAAAGACGACAAGCCCCTCGCCCCCGAGTTCGAGACGGTTCCCGCCGGCCCCGTCTTCGTGAGTGTCGCGCACAGCGATGGTGCTACCGCGCCGGTGAACGCGATGATGCAGAAGCGCGCCTTCCAGATTTCCGACTACACGTTCACCGGCCTGCCGCAGAAGGCGGAGGAAATGTTCGAGCCCGCACCGCCGCCTCCGCCCCCAGCTCCGCCCGCGACCGACGAAAAAAAGACCACCGAGATCAAGACGCCCGAGGTGAAGAAATAGCTCCCCGTAGGCCAGCGCGCTTGCGCGCGCCCAAATCGCGCCCGCAAGCGAGCTAACCTACCGGGCTGCCGCATTCGCCGCTTTACGCATCGGTGGGTTTTGCGTTCCGTCAGCGCCACGTATGACGCCCGACCGGCCCATTTCCGAACTGTTCGCCCAGAACCGCCCGTTGCGCTCGCTGGAGTTTTTCCCACCCAAGGACGCCGCCGGCGTCGAGGCCCTCCGCGCTACCGCCACCGCGCTGAAGCGCATGAACCCGGATTTCGTCTCCGTGACCTACGGTGCCGGCGGCACCACGCGCGACCGCACCGCGCAAGTGTGCGAGTTTCTGAAGCGCGATTTCGGTTTCACGGTGATGCCGCACCTCACCTGCGTCGGCCACACCCGCGCCGAACTCGCCGCAATCGCCGACCGCATCCACGCGGGCGGTTTTCGAAACATCATGACCCTGCGCGGCGATCCGCCGAAAGGCGCAATGGAGTTCCCGGTCACCGCCGACGGCCTGCGCAACGCCAACGAGCTCGCCGCGCTCCTGAAGGCGCGCCACGCCGATTTCTGTCTCGGTGTGGCCGGTTATCCGGAAAAGCACCCGGAGGCCGCATCGCTCGACACCGACCTCACCCATCTCCGCCGCAAGGTGGATGCCGGCGCGGCGTTCGTCACGACGCAGCTGTTTTTCGACAATGCCCAATACTACCGCTTCGTCGAGCGCTGCCGCGCCGCCGG
>JANXSC010000048.1 GCA_025352845.1 Opitutaceae bacterium | reverse complement strand
GAGCGCGTTGACCTCAACGCACTTTGCTCCATTTCAGGTGGGCGATGCACCTTACCCATCTCGTCTGCACGCTCTGCGGCAAAGAGCACGGTGCCACCATCCCGCAAAACGTCTCCACGTGTTGCAGCAAGCCGCTCTTCGCGCACTACGATCTCGCGGCAGCCGCGCGCACGCTTACGAAGCACGCGCTGCACGCCCGCGAGAAATCCCTCTGGCGCTACCGTGAAGTGCTCCCGGTTAAAAACGAATCCGACATCGTCACCCTCGGAGAAGGCTGGACACCGCTGCTCCCCGCGCCGCGCCTCGGCGCGAAGCACGGGTTGAAAAAACTTTTCATCAAGGACGAGGCGCAAAACCCCACCGGCAGTTTCAAGGCGCGCGGCATGACAACCGCCGTCTCGATGGCGAAGCAGTTCGGTCTGAAAAAACTCGCCGTGCCCTCGGCTGGCAACGCCGCCGGCGCGCTCGCCGCTTACGCCGCCCGCGCCGGCATGGAGGCGCACATCTTCATGCCGCGCGACACGCCGCGCGCGAACATCATCGAGTGCGAGCAGATGGGCGCGCACGTCACGCTCATCGACGGCCTCATCACCGACTGCGGCGCCGAGGTCGCGAAACGCAAAACCGCCGAGGGCTGGTTCGATGTCTCGACGCTCAAGGAGCCCTACCGCGCCGAGGGCAAGAAGACGCTCGGCTACGAACTCGCCGAGCAGCTCGATTGGAAATTGCCCGACGCGATTCTTTATCCGACTGGCGGCGGCACCGGGCTCATCGGGATGTGGAAGGCTTTTGATGAAATGGAAAAGCTCGGCTGGATCGGGAGCGAGCGGCCGCGGATGTTCACCGTGCAGGCGACCGGCTGCCAGCCGATCGTGCGGGCGTTTCAGTCGGGCGAAAAATTTGCTGCCGAACACCTCGGCGCGACGACGCGCGCGAGCGGGCTGCGCGTGCCGAAGGCAATCGGTGATTTTCTCATGCTCGACGCGCTCCGCACCTCCCGCGGCGGCGCGATTGCCGTGAGCGACGAGCAGATGATTGCCGCCACGCGCGAGGTCGGTGCGGCCGAGGGGATTTTTCCCGCGCCCGAGGGCGCCGCATGCTACGCTGCGCTCAAGACGCTGCTCGCCGCCGGCACGATTCGCCCGGATGAATCGGTCGTCCTCTTCAACACAAGCACCGGCCTGAAATACCTCGAGTGCTACGGCGGTTAGTTCGGGCGGAAAAATTGCCCGGCGGAAATCTCCGTTGATTTGTCGCCCCGTGGCTCGCAGTGGCCGCGGTTTTCCCGGCCCGTTCACGGTCTGTATCAAAACAGTTACCGTCGCGCCCTTCTGCGCGGAAACCGCCGCGCTATCCATCGCAACGTTCTGTTCGCGGATGGATTTTCGCCGCGACCGTCGGTCCGAAAGTGATCGCCGGTTGCCCAGCGCCTCCACCCCGGGGCAGGACATCAACACCGCCCCGCAATTCGCTGCATGCTAGTCAACCAACCGAGTCAAGTGTCCGCCAAGATCGCCACAACGCCTCTTTGCGAACACGCGTCCAAAATACATCCAATGAAAAAAACACTGCTCTCAACCCTCGCCGCCGCGTGCTCGCTCCTTCTCGGACATCCGGCGTTCGCCCAGAGTTACCACTCCAACGACCTGACTCCGGTCGGAAAGATCTCCGGCAAGCTCAATGCCACCTCCGCCGGCAAGCAGGTCGGCGGCGGCAGCGACACTTCTGGCTCCAGCCATGCCGTGCTGCTCACCGGAAATGCATTGTCGGCCGTCGATCTGCATCCGGCGACCGGCTATTATTATTCGATGGCCACGAGTGCCGACGACTCGCAGCAGGGCGGCTGGGGCTACTCGTATTCCGGCGTCCACGCCATGGTCTGGGGCGGTTCATCGACCTCCTACACTGATCTGCATCCCAGCGGATATTCGTTCTCGTCCTGCCTCGGCGTCCATAACGGCGAGCAGGTCGGCTACGCGCAAAACCAAGTTTACTTCATCACCGCCTCGAACGCCTACATCTGGCACAGCACCGCCGCCAGCGGCGTCAATTTGCATCCGGGCACAGCCGCCTACTCGCGCGCGCTGGGCGTGCGCAGCGGCGAGCAGGTCGGCTACGTTTCCGCCCTCGCCTATCCGGACGGCGATTCGCTCGCCTATCATACGACGAGTCGTGCCGTGCGTTGGAACGGTTCCGCTGCGAGCGCGGTGAATCTCCACCCCACCACGGGTTACGACGCGTCCGAGGCCGTCTGCACCAACGGCACGCAGCAGGGCGGCTGGGGCTACATCGCCCTCGGCACCTCGCACCAGCACGCTCTCCTCTGGTCGGGCACCGCCGATACCGCTCTCGATCTGCATCCGACCGCCTACACCGACTCCCGTATCAACGCCATCACGGCCGACCGCCAGGTTGGAGAAGGCTGGGTCGGCGCCCCCGGTGCCTACGGCTCCGTGCGCCACGCCCTCGTCTGGTCCGGCACGGCCGACAGCGTGATCGATCTCAACCAATATCTTCCGGCGGGTTACACGAATGGCGTCGCCACCGGCATCGACGCCAGCGGCAACGTGGTCGGCTTCGCCTACAACGTCTACTCGACGGCTTCGGTTCCGCCCGGCGCCATCGCCGTGGTCTTCGCTCCGGGCGCTGCTCCCGCCTCGGGCCTCGCCTCGATCGCATTGAGCCCGTCCAACGTCGCGCCGGGTGCAAGCGTGCAGGTGACCGTTGCCATCAGTGCCGCGGCGCCCGCCGGCGGTCTGCCGATTTCCTTCCTCAGCACCAACACGGCCGCGGTCGCCACTCCCGCTGCGCTCACCATCGCCGAGGGCAGCACGAGCGCGACCTTCACGCTCGTCACCGGCGGTGCTACGCTCACCGTCCCGACCGGCCTCAAGCTCTACGCCACTGATAACGCCGTGAGCAGCGCGGCCAACCTCACGCTCACGCCGATCGTGAATGTCGCCAGTGTGACCGCGAATCCCGTCGAGGGCGGCTTCTCCACCACCGGTGCCGTTTCGCTCAACATCCCCGCGCAGTCCGGCGGCGCGGTCGTCACCCTCACGAGTGGCAACACCGCCCTCGCCGCCGTGCCCGCGAGTGTGTCCATCCCGCTCGGTTACACGACCGCCGGCTTCGCGATCAACACTGCGGGCGTCACCACCGCCACGACCGTCCCGATCAGCGCGACCTTTAACGGCACGACCGTCACCGGCAATCTCTCGATCGCCGCCGCGCCGGTGGTCGGTCTCGCCAGCGTCACGATTCCCAGCATGATTGGCGGACAATCGGTCGTCGGCACGGTCACGCTGAATAATTTCGCCCGCGAACTCGACGGTGCCGTCATCACGCTCTCGAGCGGCGACACAAAAACCCTGCAAGTCCCGGCCACCGTGACCGTCCCGCGCGGCAGTTTCAGCGTCAGCTTCAACGTCACGACCACCGTCGTCCCCGGCAGCAAGGGCGTTTCCGTCAAGGCCACCTACAACGGCGGCAACCTCTCCACTAACGTGACCGTGAGCCCCATCCCGCCCGTCACGATCCTTTCGGCCGACTACTACCTCGACACCCAAATGTTCAAGGTGGTCGCGAGCACGCCCGACGCCAACCCCATCCTCACCTACGGCACGGACGTGCCCGTCGGCACCATGCAGTTTGAATTGGGCCAGTGGAAAGGCTCGACGATTTTGTCCGGCGCGACGCCGACGATCGCAACCGTGTGGAGTGCGGTGGGTGCCTCTTCTTCCATGCCCGTGCGAGTTCGCGCCACGGCTAGCGGCACGGTCACTGGCGGCGGCACCACGGCCACCGCATTCAAGCTGACGGTCGTGACCAACGGCAAGGGCACGGTCGCACAGAGCCCGACCGGCACCTCCTTCTCCTCCGGCACCGCCGTGACATTCACCGCGACACCGACCACCGGTGGAATCTGGACCGGCTGGACGGGCGATGTCGTCAGCAGCGCCGCGACCATCACCG
>JANXSC010000045.1 GCA_025352845.1 Opitutaceae bacterium | reverse complement strand
CGCTGCGGACCCGTCGCGAGCGAGAGTTCGAGGGTGCGCACGAGCGCGCTGCCATCGGGGAGTTGCCAATTCTTATTTTCGGAGAACCCGATGCGTTGCCCAGCAGGCACCGCGAGATGGCGGCGGGCCGTCGCCCCGTCGGACCACAGTGGAGCGTTGATTTCGTAGGAGACGACGCCCGACGCGGGCGAGAGATCCCTGGTCGACGCAAACAAGCCGGTCTCACTCAGCTGGCGCGGGAATTCCGCTGTCCTTTTCTGCGTGGCCCCTGCCACGAGTCGGTGAATTTCGCCGTCAAGGCGCACGAGCAACACTTCATGCGCGCGATCTTCGCCAAAACCGATGGGCCGCCCGTGTGTGTCGGCGATGCGACGGAAATTTTGTGGCGCCGCACCGTCCCACTGAAACGCCCACATGAAACCGGTCACGTAGTCGCCGAAGAGATAGTTGCCCGTCAGCTCCGCTAAATTTTTACCACGGTAAACGAGCCCACCGATCACGGAGCGCGCCTCGGAATGGGGCAGCTCGATGATCGGAAGCGTCGCGTGGGGATTCGGGCCGCCGAGCGAGAGCGTGCGCTTAAACGGATGACTACCCTCAAACACGCTCCAGCCGTAGTTGTGACCTTTGCGGATAAGTTGAATGCTCTCCCAACTGTCGTCGCCGTTGTCGCCTAGCCAAAGCTCGCCGGTGGGCGCGAAACTCATCCGCCACGGATTGCGCAGCCCGTAGGCCCAGTATTCGGGGAGGACATTCAGCTGACCGACGAAGGGATTGTCCGCCGGCACCGCGTAGTTTTTTCCCGCGTCGGTGTGCTCAACGTCGAGACGGAGGATGCCGCCCGTGACGATGTCCACGCGCTGGCCAACGTTTTTTTGATCGCCGGGAGCGCCGCCGTCGCCGGTTGAAACATAGAGCATTCCGTCGGGTCCGAACTTCACATCGCCGCCGTTGTGGCCGTCACTCGGCCAGCGCATGAGCACTTGCTCGCTCTCGGTATTCGCGCGCATCGGTTCGAATTCCGTTACAGTGAAACGCGCGAGCACGTTTTCCGCCGGCTTCGGCTGCATGCGATTATAGACGACGTAAATGTGCGGCACGGCGGGAAAGCGCGGGTGAAAGGCTAGGCCGTAGGTTTGCGTGGCGCGACGAAAACGCGCGGGCAGATCGAGCATCACGTCGCGTTGGCTGACGTCGGCGCGGTTCGGAAACGTCGAAACGGGTCCGTCCGATTCAATGACGAGCAGTCGCTCGGGCCCGGCGAGGTTCGTCACCGGCACCGTCATGATCGTAACAGGACGTTGAAGTCTGAGACCGGGAAACACGCGCTCTGTCGCCAGCGGCAGGGCGCTCCCGCCGGTGCCGGCAAGGTGCGAAGCGTCCCACCCGGGCAGGGCCTCGCGCCTCGACATCGCAGCGGGGGGAGGAATATCCGCCGCGCCCAGAGCGAAGGTGCGGTCATTGTAGCTCGTGCCGGCCGCGCCGCCCGTGACGACGAGTTTGTCATTCACCACCGCCGCCGCGCCCCACGCCAGCGGACGCGGCAACGCGGGCCCCATTCGCCAGGCCCGCGTGGTGGGATTAAAAATGCGCGTCTCGCTTTGGTCGGTAATATCGCGTCCGCCCATGATCCAAATTTCACCGCGCCACGCGGCGACCTGGCCGGAACGAGCCTGAGTGGGCCCAGGAATAATTTCCCAACGGCCCGTCGGCGGATCAAACTCGGCGAGTCCCGTGAACGGCACGCAGACGTAGAGTTTGCCCCCGAGGGACGCCCCCGCCAAGGCCCACATACGCGGCAGCGCGTCGGGCTCGCGTCGCCAGGCCGTTGCGCGGTAACCCAGGCTGAAAACGTGCCCCCGCTCAGTTTTACTCCCGCTGCCCATCACGTAGAGTCGCCCGCCCGCCACGAGGGCGAGCGGCGCCGAAAACGCCTCCGGCAGCTCGGGTCCGTTGGTGAGCGCACCCGTGGCCGGCTCGAAGATATCCACCGTTTGTGCAGCGCGCCGCTGGCCGTCGGCGTGCAGCGTTTCACCGCCCAAGACCCAGATTTTTCCCGCAAATTCGACGGTGGCGCAATAGATCCGGGGCCGCGGGAATTTCGCTACCGTGCGCCAGCTCCACTTCGCCGGATCGAGCTGCCACACTTCATCGAACGCATGAAAGCGATAGGGAGAGCCAAACTCCGCAGTCGCGCCGCCGGCCACGTAAAGGAAGCCGTCGAGCACCGCGGCGGAAATGTCGTGATTGCTCGCCGGCATCTGCGCGACGGTCTTCCACGGGGTCACGGGCGACAACGGCGACGCGGCCGCCATTGGTGGAAATAAAAATATGCCCGCGCCCCCGAGCAGGAGCGCGGCTATAGCAAAATGAATTCTCATGGCACAAGCGCGGCCGCCGCACCGCGGCGCTGCCAGCGGTAGGCTGCAAAGGAGTTCTTCCAGAAATATTTTTCAGCCACGTCCCGCGGCAGTCCGGCGAAATAGTCGGAGACGACGCGATGCACCGTCTCGTAAGGCGCAACGCGGTTGCTCACCGGCCAGTTACTGCCGTAGAGCACGCGGTCCGGGCCGAAAAGTTCGAGCAACGCGTCGAGCGAAGGACGATAGAAAGCGGGATCTTCGACGATCTGGCCGTTCACCCGGCGGACGACCTCGGAGAGTTTCACGAAGATATTTTTCCGAGCCGCGAGATCGGCGAGCGCCGCGCGAAGCATGGGAAGGCTGCCGTCCCATTCTTTGAACGGCAGATGATCGACCACGATGCGCAAGGCGGGCGCGAGTTGCGCGAGCTGCACCGCGGGTGCAAGAATGGCCGGACCTCCGAGCACATCGACAGCAAGGCCGGCGTCGGCTATCTGGCGAAGATCGGCGTCGAAAGCGGTTTGACCCAGATTTTTCAGGTCGGAGTTTTTGAGACGCAGGCCCCGGAAGATCGGATTGGCGGCGAAGCGACTCAGATTCGCGGCAAACTCGGGTGCGCCGGGGCGCAAATTGCCGACGAAGCCGACGATCTCGGAATTGGTTTTCGCAAGATCGAGAATCCACTGGTTGTCCTCGACCCAGTCGCTCGCCTCGACCACGACAGCGCCGACCACGCGGAACGGCGCAACCGTGGCGCGGAATGTCTCGGGAAGGTGCGGCTGATAGAGGAGCGCATCGGTCTTCGGCGGCCACGGGATGCCCTGCGGGCGCGTCGGGTCGTAGAGATGGATGTGGGTGTCGATCGCGGGAATCGGCGCGACGGGTGCGGCGGCGTTCGCCACCGTGCGCGCGAGCAGCGCGGTGGCGGCGGTTGCAGTGGTGTTGTGCAGGAAATTGCGTCGGGTCATGGAGTGGCAGCGGATAAGGTTTCGCGGTGTTCGCCCGTCTTGAAATCAATCACGAGGCGTCGGCCGGCGTGGGCAATGTCGTAGCGGCCGGAACCGTAGGGCGAGATGCAGTAGGGATTATCGAAACGAGCGTAGTCCGTCAGCGGCTCCGGATGCCCATCGATGCGCAGTGGGCCGTCCCAGCCGAACGAAATTTTGCCAAGGCCGGGCGCTCGGTAGTCGATCGCGAGCGCGGCGGCATCGAACGCGACGGGGGCGGAAAATATTTTTTCGGTCCACGCGGCGAACGAGCCGTCAATGGCTTCGCGACCGAGCTGGCAAATCCAGATGTTTTGCCGGCCTTCGGCGACAAGGCCGTCACCGCCGATCACACCGTGTTCGGACCAAGCGGTCGGCTGCTTCGACCAGAGCGCGACATAGGCGCGGTCTTTGCGGGCGAACGTCCAGTTAAATTTCTGCGCGACCTCGTCGAAGAGCGCGCGGCGGAGGACGGCATAGGTGCGCGGCACGAGTGTGTCTTCGCTGGGGCTCGGCGAGGGCGAGGCATTGCCACCGGCGTCGGGCGGGACGATGGTTTTCGGGCCAGGCGGCTGCTCGGCGGGGATGTGGTAGATCGCAATGAGGACGTTTTTGAACTGGCCGTTGCGGGGGAAACGTCCCTGCCAGTATTTCGAGGTTGGGCCGGGGTTAATCGTAAAGACGGGCGTGTCGGGGCCGACGGTCGCCTGCCAGATATGCTGCTGAAATCCAGGCGCACCCTTGCGGTAATCCTGCGCGGTGGAGAGCTGATAGTCGGGCGTGCGGTAGGTGATTTTATCGACGCGCTGGAGGCTGGTGCGGTCGAGGTCGGGGATCGGTTTGCCCTGCGCGGCGAGTTCGCGATAGGTCGCAAGCACGGCGTCGCCGTAAGGTTTGATGACGACGCCATAGCGGTGGAGCGTGTCGCGCCAGCGGTCGGTGATGCGGTAGCCGGCCTCAATGTTTTCGATGGTGCGAAACTTGCCGCCTTCGTTGAGCAGCCAGAAATCGTCGGGGTGGGTGTAGTCGAGGCCGAATTTTTTCGCGTCCTCGATGAGGAGGCTCTGCCGCTCGCGGTTGACAAACTCCTCGGGTAAATCACGCGCGAGGGCCTCGATGGTGCGGGCAACGCGGTAACGCTTCCCGGCGGCCAGCCCGATGGTGGCATCGCCGCCGCCCGGCGAACCGAGACCCCACGCGAGGTATTGCAGCGAGGACGTGCCTTCGCTGCGACCGCCGCCGAGGACGGTGCCCGTGTAACAGCGCCCGTGCGAGGTGCCGTAGGTGCCGCGGAACGAATCGACGGCCATGTCGAAAAACATCACGTCCAGCAGCATCGCGGCGCGGCTAGCGATGTCGCGGTCGGCGGCATACTCCGCGAGTGCGAGCAGCGCGCTCATCGTCACGGGATAGTAGCTGTTGGAGTCCCACTCGCTGAAACCGACCTTCGCCTTGATTTCGATCCAGCGCAGGATGCGGGCGCGCGCGGCGGCGCGATGCCACGCGCCGGATTTGCCGTTGTTAGGAAAAATTTCAGCCGGAAAAAATTGCCCCGTGAGCAACTCGGCGGTGTGGTAGCCGATCTGGTGGTTCTCGCTCCACATCGACAACAGATCGGTGCCGGGCTCATCGACCCAGTATTTGAAACGGAGCAGTGTGGCGCGGATTTCCTGACGCAGCTCGGAGGAAAGCAGCGAACTTTCATGGCGATAAAGTCGCAGGAGTGATACGGCGTCGAAGTCGGCGGTGTCGTCGCGCCGGTCGATTTTAGCGAGTGATCGGCGGATGACGGTCTCGTCAAGCGGGCCGCGGTTGAGGGCGAGTTTCGCGACCTGCGCGCTGAGGCCGCCTTGGGAAGAAGCGGCCGCCGCTTCGAGAATCTCGACGCGGCGCGAGTCGAAGTCGGCACGCGGTTCGCTTGCGTAGCGGTCGGCTGCGCGCAACGACGCGGCGACAGACCAAGTCGCGAACACGAAAGCCGCGCGGCAAATCCAGCGTGGAATCGAGGCGAGACAGGGGACGGACATCAGCGGGGTGGAAAGCGCCACGGTCAGGAGCTTTGCCCCACCGCCAAACGACTCGCAACACGCCTGTTGGTTTGCGTGAACTGTCGCGCGCAGTTGACGCAAACTAACGCGGGCATTGGCCGGGCGAGCGGGGTGGTGAATAAATATCTCGTTAGCGTCTCGCTTACCCCACCATGAAAACTCCTTCCCGGCTACCGCTCGCGATGCTGTTGCTTACCCTCACGCCTTGCCTCGCCCAGACTCTTCCGCCCTCCGCCGCACCGACGACGGCCGCTGGCACCAAGACCGACGGGACTGTAATCCTTAATATTTTCGAGGTGAAATCTGGCGAGGATGATCCGTATCGCGCCTCGAATACCTCCGCCGGCACGCGTTACGACGCGCCGTTGCGCGAACTGCCCATGCAGGTGGATGTCTTCACGCGGGAATTTCTTAACGACATCGGCGCGACCGATCTTCGCGACGTGCTCGGCTACGTGGGCGGTGTGCAATCCACCTCGGGCACCGGCAATAATTCCGAGGACGCCCCCGATAATATCAGTTTTTCCATCCGCGGCCTCGGCGGCGGCCTGCCGAAGAAGGACGGCTTCACGCGCAGCTTTGCGACCGACTCGATTTCCGTCGGGCGCGTCGATGTCATCAAAGGGCCCGGCGGCGCGCTCTACGAACACGGCAATCTCGGCGGTGTGCTTAGCTACTCCAGCCCGCAGCCGCAGGCGCGACGCACCTCCGCGTTCCGCCAATACATCGGCGACCACAGTTACTATCGCACGGAGATTCAAACCAACGGCGGACTCAACAAAACCAACAGCATCACGATGTTTGTCGGCGCGGCCTATCAACGCGGCGACTCGATCATGGGTCTCGGCTACGCGCCCATGTATTCTTTCCACGAGAAACTGGCCGTCTCGCCGTCGGTGAACATCCAGCTCACTGCCCACACTAAAATCACCGGTTCGTTCGACTACCAATACATCACACGCGACAATCTCGGCGGCAGTGGCCGCGCCAGCGCCGGGCTCATCACCGATAATGCCACCTACGCCGACGCCACCGGCATCACGAGAAACTACGGTTACGTCGTCGAGGGCCGCAGTGCCACGAACAACAACAACCGGGCCCTCGTCACGCCCGACCAGAAAAATTTCCGTTTCGACGGTCCAGGCACTTATTCAAAGCAGCACCAATACGGTCAGATTCTCCGTGTCGATCACGCGTTCTCCCGCGATTTTCAAATCTGGGCCGGCTACAACCTGGAGTCGCGCCACATCAAGGACCGCGGCTACACCATCGCACTGCGCAATTGGAATGACACCACCAACGTCCCCACTGCCATCCGCACCGATCCGCGGTTTCTCGCGCTGCTCCGCGGCCCCGCCGTCGTCCCCAACGCGCAGGGCGTCATCACCCCCGACGCCAGCCACCAGGTCCTCGAAATCCGCCCGAACAACGTCAGTAACGACTCGATCAATTTCCGCCCGATGTGGAAATCGGAAATTTATTACAAGTTCGACGTCGCCTCCACGTCGCACCGCCTGATCACCGGTGCCACGTGGCAGTCCTACAAGTCAGACACCGGCTCGCCGCGCTACGCCTACGACTACACTGCGGCCATCTGGAACTCTCTCTCGCCCGATCTCATCCTCAGCCGTTACCGCAGTCCCACGGATTTCACGACAGTGAAGCGCTGGGACACCGCGCTGTTCGCCAAGTATCCCGTGCCCACGACTTCGAGTGCCGGCTACATTCCGTATACCGTCAGCCATTTCATCGACCGCATCCTCTACACGAATCTCGACAGCACGTATTTTCACGGACGCTTCCGCTCGGTCATCGGCCTGCTCGACGACCGCAGCGACCGTCAAGGCCGCATCTATGATCCCGCGAGCAATTTCCTCTGGGCCGGCCCGGCGCCCACCGGCAACAATCCCGACGGCACGCCGCGCAATCCCTTCAACGCCCCTTCCGGTGTGATGCGCCGCGCGCCCATCACGAAGCGCCCACTCTCGATCAGCCTCTCCTATATCGTCACCGAGGGCTTTACGATCTACGGCAACCGCTCCGCGGCCACCGATCCCGGCAGCGCCTATTCCGCTTATGACGGCGAGGGCCG
The DNA here is from genome assembly GCA_025352845.1 of Opitutaceae bacterium. Taxonomy (GTDB): domain Bacteria; phylum Verrucomicrobiota; class Verrucomicrobiia; order Opitutales; family Opitutaceae; genus ER46. Next base: position 15,025 of record JANXSC010000045.1, on the reverse strand, counting down.
CCCCATGACGCCGCCCAAAGCCGAGAACCGCGAGGTCGGCATTCACTGGGAGTTCTGGAAAAAGAAAATCCTCCTCAACGCCTCCTACTTCAAAAACACCGTCACCGATAACAACAACAACATCGGCATCGCCTACCAGAATTTCCCTTACAATCCCGCCAACGGCACGCCCTACAGCACGGCATTCAACGCCCGCACGCAGTTCGACAGCCAGTCCGCCGGCTACGATGTGAAGCTCGACTACCGCATCTCCGACAGCTTCCGCCTCAACGCCCGCTTCGCCAACCATCGCGGTGAGATCACCAAAATCGGCGACATCGGCCAGCCCGGCAGCCCCGACCCGGTGTTTCGCGCGCAGCAGGATAAATTCGCCGCCACGAATCCGAATGCCAACGCCTACATCGGCAAAGACCCCAACGATGCCTCGCGGCATGAGGCGTCGGGTTTCGCGCGCTGGGACCCGCGCCAGGGCTTCGCCAAGGGTTCTTGGGTGATGGTTGGCGTCAAGTATGCGGGCGTCCGCACCTCCGAGATCGTCACCATTCCGTCTCCGACCACGGCAAATCCCAACCCAATCCCGACCTTCACGTTTACGCGCGTGCCGAAGAAACTCACCTACGATCTGAACTTCGGCTACAAGCGCCGCGTCGGACGCTACCTCACCGACTCCGGCGTGAACATCGTCAATCTCACCGACAATCAGGACTGGTATTCTTCTTACTGGAACGCGCCCCGCACCGTCCGGTTTTTCACGGGCGTGAATTTCTAGCCATCGTCCTACCCCGCACCCCGTCGTCCTATGAGCACCACCCCATTGTCCATCCGACTCGTCGCCGCCAGCCTGATTCTTCCCTCGCTCCTCTTTTTCGCACTTGCCACCACCTCCGCGCAAACTGCGGCGGCGGCGGCTCCCGCCTCCGCAAATGACCCAGTGAAGCTTTCCCCCTTCACGGTGAACACCGACAAGGACGACGGTTTCGCCGCTTCCAATGCCGGCACCGCCACGCGTCTGGCCCTCGATATGAAGGACGTGCCCGCCGCGTATTCCGTGATGACGCGGGAGTTCATCGATGCGCTCGGCATCACGAATGTCCAGGACGCCGCCGCGTGGGCGCCCAACGGCTCCGGCACCCCACCCGAGGGCAACAGCCAGGACGCATTCCAACAACCGATGCAGTTCAACATCCGCGGCGTGAACAACAACTCCGGCCAGCAGCGCTTCAGCGCGATCGACCTGACGACCGACCTCGCGAAACGCCCCGCTGCGCGCCAGCTGCGCGCGAGCCTGCTCCGCTACGCGGCGAGCGAGAAATTCGCGCCCGCCGGCGCCCTCACCCAGGAACAACTTCACGCCATCGTGAAGGCGGAGCAGCCAAACTGATAGACCAACAACCCCAAACATCCCCCCATGAAAATCCACCTGCGCCCGCACCTCAGTATCGTCCTGCTGCTTTCCGTCCTCGCGTTCCCGCTTTTCGCCCAACCGACGCCTCCGGTCACTCCCGTCGTCCCGGCCCCGGACGAAGAGACCACCCTGAAGCTCGATCCCTTCGTCGGGCTCGCCCGCGCGCACGGGTGAACCCTCAAAATGAAAGCGAATTTGGGGCTGCTCGGTTTTCTTCTGCTGCTCTCCGGCGGGGCGGCGGCGAAGGACGCGCCGTCCCGCGACGTGGCGCAGATCGTCGTGCGCTTCGATCAGCCGCGGCAGCCCGTCGCGGATGAGCCCGCTTTTTTCCTTTTGCAGGCCCAAAGTGTGACAGCCTTTGTCATGGCCCCTCGTTGAATTTTTGATCAACCCCTCTTCCCTATGCACCTAACAAGAAACCCCATCCCGTCCCTCGGATGCGCCCTGGCCCTCGCCGTTGCGCCCCTGTTCGCCCAAACCGCCGTTACGCCCCGCGCCACTAAAGCGGCCGAGGAGGAGACGCTCACCCTCAGTCCGTTCGAGGTGGTCTCAGACGCTGACGTCGGCTACCTCGCCACCAACTCCACCTCCGCGACGCGCTTCAACGTCCGATCCCGCGATCTCCCGATCTCAATCCAGACGATCACCAGCGAACTTCTCCGCGACCAGGCGCTCGTGGATTTGAACGAAGCCCTCAGCGCGACCGTGGTCGGTCTCCAGCCCGGCGGCATCCCGCGCCAGTCGATCATCCGCGGCATGGCGTCCGACTATCCGCTGCGTAACGGCGTGCCGACCTTCGGCATTCAGGACATCGCCTACGTGGACCGCATCGAAATCGTGAAAGGCCCCGGGGCCACCCTCTACGGCGTCACCCAACCCGGCGGCGTGCGCAACCTCATGTCGAAAATGCCGACCTTCAAGGCGCAGTTCGGCGTTTACGTGCGCCTCGATTCGGACGGACGCCAGCGCACCGAGATCGATCTGCGCGGCCCCGTTTTCACCACCGGCAAGTTCGGCAAACTCGCCTACCGCCTGATCGGCGTTTACGACGAGTATGCGAAGTTCGCCGACTTCCAGTCGCGCCACGACCGCCTGCTCTATCCGGCGATTCTCTGGCAGCCGCGCCCCGGCACGAAGATTTTCTACGAGTATGACTACAAGTTTTTCAACACGAACGGCAGCACCGGCTTTCTCCAAGTCCGCGTGCCCGGCGAAACCTTCAACCGGCAGGCCTCGGCGGCGAACTTCGGCACGCAGCTCCCCTACACCTTCAACGTCGCCGGTCAGAGCCCGCAGCAATACCAGCGCGTGCGCGTGAGCAATCTCTACGTCGATCAGAGTTTGGGCGACGTGTGGAGCGCCCGCGCCACGTATAGCTGGCAGCCCTACGAGCGTTATCAGCCGCAATACGTCCAGCAGACGACGATCGCGCCCGGCGCGAAAACCTTTAACAATATCGCCTCCGTCGGCGTGCAGCGTTTCCGCCAGGAATTCGCCCGCTTCGATCTGCTCGCCAATGTGAAACGCGAATCGTTCACCAACCGCACGCTCATCGGCGGCGACTATCTCTGGCGCCTGAACCGCACCTGGACCTACCGGGACGCCACGCGCAACGCCACCACCGGGCTCTACGCCCAGCGCAATATTCTCCTCAATATTGACGACTACTACACGCCCACGTTCGCGAACAACTGGCTCTACGACTTCGCCGATTTCACCCAGAAGCAGCCGCTGCTCTCGCTCAATCAAATTTGGGATGTCACCGCCGGCGCGTATGTGGTGGACCAGCTCGCGTTCAACAAGAACCGCACCTTCATCCTCGGCGGTCTGCGTTACGACCGCATCAAGACCATCACGAAAACCGAGGTGAATAATTTCCGCCCCGCCCCCGGTTACGCCAACCCCGTCGGCACCCGCGTGAGCCCGCAGATCGGCATCTCCCAACGTCTCTCGGAAGGGATCTCCGCCTACGCCAACTACAGCACGTCCGTCTTCGGCAACAGCCAGGTCAACCCCGACGGCACCGGCTTCGCCCCCCAATATGCCTCCGGCTGGGATGCCGGTTTTAAGGCCGAGCTCTTCAACAACAAACTCTCCGGCAACATGGCCGTCTTCCAGACCGACAATAAGAACCTTCCCATCGCCGACCCCGCCGCCCTCGACGATCCGGCGCGCGTCGGCTACTTCATCCTTCAAGGCAAGACCCGCGCGCAGGGCTTCGACACGAACTTCACCCTCACGCCCCGACCCGGCTGGCAGATCGTGGCCGGCTACACCTACATCGATGCCTACAATGTGCTGACCGACTTGCAGCTCACGGGCACCGCCAAGAACAGTATCAATCTCTGGACGCGCTATTCCGTGAAGACGGGCATGTTCAAAGGACTGTCCTTCGGTGGCGGCAACCGCTGGCGCTCTAAGCTCTATCGCGGTGTCGCCCAGGAACTCTACCGCGCCGAAATCACGATCACGGATTTGTTCGCGTCGTATGACACCCGCCTGCTCGGCCATCGCTGGACCATTCAGACAAACGTGAGAAATCTTTTCAACGAGCGGCAAATTAACGATTTTAGCCATCCCTTCGGCGACGGCACTAACTACGTCCTCTCGCTGCGGATGGACTACTAAGTCCCGTCCCGCACCCCCGCGCCATGAAGCACAACCTCCTCAAAAATCTCGCTCTCGCCTGTCTCGGAGCGCTCGCGGCGCAGGCCGCACCGGCACCCAAGCGGATGAACATCGTCGTCCTCCTTGCCGACGATTACGGCTGGACCGACCTCGGGGCGAACAACCCGCAGTCGTTTTATGAAACGCCGAACCTCGACCGCCTCGCGGCCCAAGGCGTGCGCTTCACCGACGGCTACGCGGCCAATCCCGTGTGCAGCCCCACGCGCTACGCCGTGCAGACCGGCCGCTATCCCACGCGCGCCGGCCTCACAAACTGGCTGCCGGGAGTGCGCGCCGAGCGTTTTCGGGAGGCTCCGATCGCGCTCCACATGGAACTCAAGGAAACCACCCTGGCCGAGGCGCTCCGGCCGCATGGCTATCGCACCGCGTTCGTGGGCAAATGGCACCTCGGTGAAGAAGCGAAATACTGGCCCGAGGCGCAGGGCTACGAGGTGAACATCGGCGGCTGGTCGATGGGCCGGCCTTCCAGCTATTTTTCCCCTTACCAAAATCCCCGCCTCGAAGACGGCCCGAAAGGCGAGCACCTGACCGAACGTCTCGCCAACGAAACCGTCCGCCTGCTCGCCGACTTCAAAGCCAAAGGCGAACCGTTTTTCCTCCAGCACAGTTTCTACGACGTCCACACGCCGCTGCAGGCCCGTCCGGCCTTGATCGAGAAATACCGCGCAAAAGCCAAACGCCTCGGCCTGACGGATCGCTTCGTTGAAGAGCCCCAATACTACGTCTCCGCCAAAGGCACCCGGCAGGTTCGCGCCGTGCAGAACCACGCCATCTATGCGGCGATGGTCGAGGAGATGGACACGGCCGCGGGGCGCATCCTGGCGAAACTCGACGAACTCGGCCTCGCCGAAAACACCCTCGTGGTTTTCACGTCCGACAATGGCGGTCTCTCGACGGCCGAGGGCGCGCCCACCTCCAACCTGCCGCTCCGGGGCGGCAAGGGCTGGGTTTACGAAGGCGGCATTCGCGAACCCTGGATCATCCGGATGCCCGGGGCCGCCCACCCCGGCGCCACCAGCGCGGTGCCGATCATCAGCACCGATATTTTCCCGACGGCGCTCGCCGCCGCCGGCGTGCCCGTGCCGCCGGGACTGCTGATTGACGGAAAAAATTTGCTCCCGCTCCTGCGCGACGGCACCCCCCCCGACCGCGACGCGCTCTTCTGGCACTATCCGCACTACGGCAACCAAGGCGGCTTTCCCGGCGGCGCGGTCCGGATGGGCGACTGGAAGCTGATCGAAAACTACGAGAACGGATCCGTGGCGCTCTACAACCTGCACGACGACATCGGCGAGCGGCACGATCTCGCCTCCGCCGAAACCGCGCGAGTGAAGACGATGCGCGACCGCCTCCACGCTTGGTATCGCGAAACCGGCGCGAAATTCCTGCGCGCCAAAGAGGGCGGACCCGCCCCGTGGGCTCCCGCCGCAGCCCCCTCCCTCACCGTCGCCGAACCAGCCGACTACCTGCGCGACTTCGCTCAACTGGCCGCCGCGCGCTGGCCCAAGAACCACACCCTCACAATCGTCAACCATGGCCACAGCGGGCCCGCCGGTTGCACGACGGCGGGCATCGTCTGCCCCTTCGACGCGTATCCTCATCTGCTCCACGTCGGGCTAAACAACCACTATCCGAATGCGGTCATCCGCATGATCCCGACGGCCATCGGCGGAGAACACGCCGAGGCCGGCGCCAAGCGCTTCGCCGCCGACGTGCTGTCGCTCCGACCCGACGTGCTCACCCTCGACGACGGCCTCAACGCCCGCACGAAATTCGACAGCCAGTCCGCCGGTTATGATGTGAAACTCGACTACCGCATCACCGACAGCTTCCGCCTAAACGCCCGCTTCGCCAACCACCGCGGCGAGATCACCAAAATCGGTGACATCGGCCAGCCCGGCAGCCCGGACCCGGTATTTATGCCCCGCACCGTCCGGTTTTACACGGGAGTGAACTTTTAAGGCTTACCCATTTTGCCCACCCTCCAACCCCACGACCCCATGAAAACGTCCGCCTTTTGCGCACTCTTGTTTTCTCTAACCGCGGCCAGCCTCGCCGGCGCTCAAGTCGATCCTGCCCCGACCGTGACGCCCGCCCCCTCGGCAAGTGAGGCGGCGATCAAGCTTTCGCCCTTCACCGTGAACACCGACAAGGACGACGGTTTCGCCGCCGCCAACGCCGGCACGGCCACGCGTCTCTCGCTCGACATGAAAGATGTGCCAGCGGCGTATTCCGTGATGACGCGCGAATTCATCGACGCCCTCGGCATCACGAATGTCCAGGACGCCGCGTCGTGGGCGCCCAACGGCTCCGGCACTCCGCCGGAGGGCAACAGTCAGGACGCGTTTCAGCAGCCGATGCAGTTCAACATCCGTGGCGTGAACAACAACTCCGGCCAGCAGCGCAACAACTACCTCACCAGCGGCGTGCTCGAGAGCTACGCGCTCGAACGCTACGATTTTGGCCGCGGGCCGAACGCAGCGCTCTTCAACATCGGCGGCGGCAACGCCCTCGGTGGCGGGCTCGGCGCGCAAACGAAGCGCGCGCGCTACGATCGCGCGTCCGACACCGTCTCTTATACGGGCGGGTCGTGGGCCTACAAACGAGCAACCGTCGACATCAACCGTCCGCTCACCGACAAACTCGCCGTGCGCGCCAACGGCGTGTGGTTCGACCGCGAGGGCTGGCGCATGAACGAATTCGAACACACGAAAGGCATCACCGCCACCGCCTCTTACCTCGTCCGTCCGAAAACCGAGCTGCGCGTCGAGGGCGCCTACGACCGCACCGAGCGCAACATCCCTGCGGTCTCGATCTTCGACGGCGTCACCGGTTGGGACGGCGTCACTGTTTTCCGCGGTCCGGTCACCAACGCGATCTACGGCACGCAGACTGCCGCGGGCACACCGAATTCCCTCGGCCAGGTGCTGACATTCCAAGGCGAGCGTCAGGGTGTGGACCGCTATGCCAGCCAGTTCTACGTCTGGGATCCCTTCTCCGGGCAGAACGTGATTCAGAATTATCAAAACACTGCGTTCACGCGTCGCGGCGACGCCACCGCCAACACCCCGCTCCTCGCCAACGGCACGCTCTACATCCGTTCGCTCACGCCCGCTGGCGCCGCCGCCCTTCCCTTCGGCAACGGCGCCACCGCCAGCGGCGCACCCGCCTCCGGCACCGTCAACGGCGAGGTCAATCTCCTCTACCAACCGAGCCTGCCCGACGACCGTTTCAACCGCGCGCTCGCCGGCTCGAAATTTCGTCTGCCCGACCGTCGCTTCACGCAGGCGCCCGACGCCTCGATTCTCATCCAGGACACGAAGGACGCGAATGTTGCGCTCACGCACCAGGTCGGCGAGAGCCTCTTCTTCGAATTCGGCGCCGACATCAACAAGGTCAACAACCGCAGCATCCGCAACGGCATCGCCGGCGCGAATTCGCGCGAAGTCCGCATCGACCTCAATCAGCTCCTCCCGAATGGCGTGACCAACCCGCACTATCTCGAGCCCTACACCGACATGCCGTATGAATTCATCTACCGAAACTTCATCAATCGCGGCCTGCGCGGCACCGCCGCCTACCGCCTCAACGCGGGCAAATGGGGCGACTACACGTTCAACCTGAACCTTTCCTCCAGCCTCCGCACCACGCAGAACCGCACCCGCCGCTACAGCATGGCCACGCTCCCCGACGCGCGCATGTGGCAAAACACCGCCGACCAGGTGAACATCCGCCAATACTGGAGCAACCCGTCCCGCCCCTACACCGAGCAAGGCATGCCGCGCACCCTCACGCGCAATGTTTTCGCTTCTGACAACAACAGTTTCACCACCACGACCGAGACGCTGAACCCGCGCTGGATTCTCAGCGACTGGAACGATCAGGACGAAAAATTCAACAACGCCGTCGCTGCCGTGAGCGCCAAATATTTCGGCGGCAAACTCGTCCTCCTCGGCGTCGAGCGCTACGACCGCTACAGCTCGAAACTCCGCTCGCGCCAGGAATTCGGCGATCTCCCCACGACCTGGACTGGCAACGAACTCCTCTACAAGCCCGAGGCTCCCGCCGACTGGGCGAAGCTCAGCTACATCCCGCGCAACGCTACGACCGGCGTCGCGACCGGCACCATTCCGATTCCTGCCGCCACCCGCCCGCGTGTGAATGCCCCCGGCGTCGTAACCAACAATGGAGTCCAAATTTACAATCCAGTTTTCGCCAGCGACCGTTTCCGCAACGACTACAGCCCGCCCGAAAATAAGGGCGACGGCCTCACCGGCAGCTACGGCCTCGTCTGGCACGCGCTCAAGAACGCCTCGCTCGTCCTGAACTACGCGACCGCCTACATCCCGCCGCCCACGAACGCCTTCACTCTCGATAACGATCTCGCCGTCGCCCAAACCGGCCACGGCTACGACGCCGGCCTGCGTTTCAATTTTTTCAACAGCCGCCTCACGGTGAACACGAACTACTTCTTCAACCAAGAGGATCACCAGCGCGCCGCCTCGCCCGTCACCGCCTCGATCAACAGTCTCCTCGTCCGCAACGCCGCCACGGATCCCAGCCTCGACGGTCGCAATAATCGTGGGCTCCCTGATGTCTTCGGCCAGGATTACCAGTCCGCCAAAACCACCGGCGTCGAACTTGAAGTCGTCGGCAATCTCGCTCGCGGCTGGCGTGTGATGCTCAACGTCGGCACCGCGCGCGTCTTCACTTTCAACCGCTACCCGCTTTCAAAAACCTTCGTGCCCGAAAATGCCGATGCGTATCGTCAGGTTCTCGAAGACGCCGGCGGACGTCTGGACACCACCCAGCACCCCAACGGCGCTCCTGGCCTCGCCGTAGTCAACCCTACCGTCACCGCGGCGACCCCGAGCGAGCAGACGAACGCCGTCATCGACTATAACAACATTTGGTCAAATTTTGCGCTCATTCGCGGCGACCAGCCCGCGCAAGGTCAGGATCGCATCACCGTGAACGTGTTCTCGGATTACACTGTGCAGAGCGGCTGGCTGCGCGGTCTCCGCGTCGGACTCGGCGCGCAGGCTCCCGGCCGCAACTACGTGGGTTCACGCTCTGCAGACACCGTTGTCGATCCCGCCAACCCCACGCGCGCCATCGACAATCCCGCCGTCGACCAGACCACACCCGTTTACGTGAAGCGCCCCATCGTCGTCACCGCCACCCTCGGCTACACGCTGCGCCCGCAGGGTTGGCGCGGACGCTCACTCACGTTTCAGCTCGTCGTGAAAAATCTCCTTAACGACCAAACGCTGGTCTATCAGGGCCTCGACGTCGTCGCCCGTCCGCCCAAGGGCGATTTCAGCCAGCCCAACCGCGTCACGATCGCCCCCCGCAACGGTGTCTACACCGAGCCCACCAGTTTCCGCCTCTCGACCACTCTTAAACTCTGAGCTCCCATGCTTCCCGCCTCTTCGCTCTGTTCCCGTGCCGCGACCTGCCTCCTACTCGGCGTCTTCACCGTCGTCGCATTCGCCGCTCCTGAAAAATTCAAGATCCTCATTGTGGACGGCCAGAACAACCACGCGTGGGCCACGACCACGCCGTTGCTCAAACGTATCCTTGAGGAGACCGGTCGCTTCACCGTCGATGTCTCGACCACGCCACCGAGCAAGGCCCGCGCGCCTCTGCTCCCGAAGGACGCCACGCCCGAGCAGAAAGCCGCGCACCTGCAAAAACTCAAAGCCCACGCCATCGAAGAGGCCGACTACAAAGCCCGAACGCCTGCGCTCTGGGCGGCATGGCGCCCAAATTTTTCCACCTACGCCGTCGTCGTCTCCAATTACAACGGCGACCGCTGGCCTGACGAGGTCCGCGCGGCCTTCGTGGACTACGTGAAAAACGGGGGCGGCTTCGTTTCCTACCACGCCGCCAATAACGCCTTTCCCGACTGGCCCGAGTATAACGCCATGATCGGCCTTGGGGGCTGGGGCGGGCGTTCCGAAAAATCCGGCCCGTATTTGCGTCTTCGGAACGGTGAGTGGACACGCGATCTAACCGCGGGCCCCGGCGGTGGCCACGGCGCGCAGCACGAATTTTTCGTCGAGGCCAGCGTGCCCGATCATCCCATCTTGCGCGGCCTGCCGCCGACCTGGATGCACGCAAAAGATGAGCTTTACCACGGCCTCCGCGGCCCCGCCGAAAACGTCACCGTCCTAGCTTCCTCCCTCTCCGACAAAACCAACGAGCGCGAACCCATGCTTATGGTGATCCCCTATGGCAAAGGCCGCGTTTTTCACACGACGCTCGGCCACGCCAGCGATGCGGTGAACGGCCTCGGTTTCCAAATCACATTTGCCCGCGGCGTCGAGTGGGCCGCCACCGGTAGCGTCACGCTCCCAGCGCCGAATGCTACTGAACTCCCGTCCGACCGCGCCGCCACGCGTGAAGTAAAGCCCGCCACCACCTCCACCCTTATTCCTGCCGCGGCTCCGGCGTCCCTCGTCAAGTTACCTGCCTCAGCTTCCGCATCCGGGATCCCGGACGCCCCTCCACTCCCCAAACAACCTCGCCCGCCCGTCCTCTCGCCCGCGGAGAGCTTGAAGCGCTTCGAACTTCCGCCTGGCTATCATCTCGAACTCGTCCTCAGCGAGCCGCAGATCCGCGAACCCGTCGTCACAGTCTTCGACGGCAACGGTCGCATGTTCGTCGCCGAAATGCGCTCCTACATGCAGGATATCGACGGCACCGACGAGAAAACGCCCACGAGCCGCGTCTCCATGCACTGGTCCTCGAAAAACGACGGCATATTTGATCGCCACTCGGTGTTTATCGAGGGCCTCGTGCTCCCGCGCATGATCCTCCCGTTGCGCGACAGCCTCCTCGTGCAGGAGACCGACACCGGCGACATTTTCGAATATCGCGATACTAACGGCGACGGAATTTCCGATCAGAAGAAACTTTTCTTCCGCGGCGAGCCTCGCAAGGCCAACCTCGAACACCAGCCCAGCGGCCTGATTTGGTGCGCCGACAACTGGCTTTATACCACCTACAATTCCTGGCGCATTCGGTGGACGCCAACGGGAGCCATTAAAGAGCCGACCACGCCCAACGGCGGGCAGTGGGGCCTCACGCAGGACGACTATGGCAAACCCTGGATCGTGAACGCCGGCGGCGAACTCGGTCCGTTAAATTTCCAGCAGCACATCGCGTATGGCTCGTTCAAGATTCGCAATGAATTCACCGAGGCCTACAAAGAAGTTTTCCCCCTCGTGCCCATCCCCGACGTCCAGGGCGGCACGAGCCGTTTCCGCCCGGTCGAAAAAACCCTCAACCACCTCACCGCCGCCTGCGGCGCGGATATTTACCGCGGCGACCGCCTCCCCGCCGATCTCGCGGGCGATCTCCTCTACTGCGAACCCGTCGGACGCCTCATCCGCCGCACGAAAATCGAAGTGCGCGACAACATTACCTACCTGAAAAATCCCTACGAAAAGTCTGAATTCATCCGCTCTTCCGACCCGTATTTCCGCCCGGTGAATCTCGTCACTGCGCCCGACGGCGCGCTCTACATCACCGACATGTCCCGCGGGATCATCCAGGAAGGTAACTGGACGAAGAAAGGCTCCTTCCTCCGCAGCGTGATCCAGCAATACGACCTCGATAAAAATATCAACGGCGGCCGCATCTGGCGTCTCGCCCACGACGGCCAACCGCTCGGCGCCACGCCGCGCATGCTCGACGAAACGCCCGCGCAACTCGTCGCCCACCTCGCCCACCCCAACGGCTGGTGGCGCGACACTGCGCAAAAACTTCTCATCCTCGCCCAGGATAAATCCGTCGTCCCCGCGCTCGCTACGCTCGCCCGCTCTTCGCCCAACCCACTCGCGCGCTTCCATGCCATCTGGACTCTCGAAGGCCTTGGCGCACTTGATGCCGCGCTCGTCCGCGAAACTCTGAATTCTTCCTTTACGCCGCTTCGTGTCGCCGCCATCCGCGCGAGCGAGTCGTTGATCAAAGCCGGCGATAAAAGCCTTCAGGTCGACATCCTCGCACTCGTCAAAGCCTCGGACCCCTCTGTATCGATTCAGGCGATGATGACCGCCAATCTCCTCAAACTCCCCGAGGCCAAAGCCCTCATCCAAAAAGCCGCAGTCACGAGTCCCACCCCTGCGATCAAGGAAATCGGGGCACAAATCCTCAATCCTCTCTCCGGTCAGATCGCGACGGGCTACGGTGGCGCGCAAAAGGCACTCCTCGAACGCGGCCAGCAAATCTTCATGGAACTCTGCTTCGCCTGCCACGGCGTCGACGGCCGGGGCACGCCTATCGACGGGAAAGCCGCGACGCTTGCCCCACCGCTCGCTGGCTCCGAAACGGTGACCGGCCACCGCGACGCGGCCATCAACGCCGTCCTTTTCGGCGTCGCTGGCCCCATCTCCGGTCACACCTACGAGGCGCAAATGATGCCGATGGGCGCCAACGACGACGAGTGGCTCGCCGCCGTCGTCTCCTATATCCGCACGGGCTTCGGCAACGGCGCCTCCGTGGTCGACGTCAAAGATGTCGCCCGAGTCCGCGCCGCGAGCCTATCCCGCAGTGAACCGTGGACGATCAACGCTCTCCGAGCGAATTATCCGCAGCCGCTCTCAAACCGCGCTCAATGGAAATTCACCTCCAACCGCGCCCTGAAAGAGGCCATTTTCACATCTTCTGCGCGAGTCAACGCCGCGACACCTGCCACCTACGCGACAGGTGCCATCAAACTTACCCTAACCGTGGAGCAGGGCCAGACTGCCGGGGCGTGGGTTCAAATCGAACTGCCCGAACCGACAATGCTCTCGGAACTTCGCCTCGGCAGTTCGAAATCACCCCGGAACTATGCGCGCGCCTGCAAAGTCGAGTTCTCCGAAAACGCCGTTGAATGGGGTCAGCCCGTCGCCATCGGCAAAGGCAGCTCGCCCGTCCTTGAACTATCTTTCGTCCCGACTCGCGCGCGATTTGTTCGCATTACCAATACCGATCCCGCAACCAACACTACCTGGACGCTCGATGACGTCGTCCTCCTCCAACCGCAGACTAACTCACCACCAGATCCGGGAGTTCGCTGATGATGCTGGGGCTCTCGTCGCGGCTGATCACAACCTTCATTCAGTTGTGCAGAGGCCGGACTTCCCTCAGCGGCGAATTTCACGACGTTCAGCGCGTTGGCGTTGATGGCCCAAGTGGACCAAATACGATTCGGTGATTGGGCCGATTCGTGCGGATGAGGACGTCAGAGGTGCCTGTCGGGTGGGCTCGCTAGCGGCGTTTTCAACAGCAGGCGCCTCGTTGAAACACTCATTAGCGCCACTTTCGTTCTTGTTGAAATCGCGTCTCCTCGCCATTCTTCTTTTTCCCAATCTGGGACAGAGGTGGTCAAAGTAGCTTGTCCTACAGTGATTTGGGTAACTTGGTCCGAAACGGTCGAAAGGTCATTCGGGACAGCGATTCCCAAATTTAGACGTGTTTTCCCAGAATTTAGGGAAGCCAGTGAGGAAGGTAACGCGGCGGCCAAAAGTGCGATGCCGTCCGCCAGAGGAACTCCGCGCGGTGCGCGGCGGGCACGATCCCTTGCAGCGTGCGGGCGAAGATCACCCGCCGGGAACTCTTCCAGCCGGTGAGCTGAATCCGGGCCTCGGCCATCTGGCACGCGCCGAGGATCGCCGGGCCCTGCCAGTCGCTGTCCTTGAGTTGGTGCAGCGCGGTCCGCACGAGTCGGGTCAGCTTCAATTTGAAGAGGAACTTCGGTCGCGCGGGCGCGCCCTCGTGCCAGGCCATGATCGCATCATGACCGAAACCGAGGTCCCCGCGGTTGAGGGAAACTTGGCGGCCCCCGAGCCATCGTTCGGCATCCGCCATCGCCTCGTGCCACTGGCTCGCGCTCACGGTGTCGCCCGCCCGGAAGCGATAGACCGGGCACAGTCGCGTCTTGGCGACGACGGCCAGCAGCGGGTGAAAACTGCGGCGGCCCGGCTTGCTCGGATTGTAGCCGATCTCGGCGCCTTCCTGATGGCCATACTTCGGTTGAACGGTCGAATCCCAGTCGAGAATTACGGTGTCCGGCAACGCGCCCCACATCGGTTTCGCGTGCCGCGCGATCCACTCCGCGCCCAGCACCGGGTCGACCGACTTGAAGAATCGCCGCACCGTGTCGTCGCCGACGACCGCCTCCATCCCGAAAATCTCCGGAATCGTCGGATCCTCGCGCAATCGCTCGATGTGGGAGAAGCGGAGCCATGCCAGTTCCACCCTGACAGCGAAGCGTCTGCGGACACAAAGCGGCCGGATGCAGCCGCCGCCGAGGCGAGTTCGCTCTCAAGCCAGATTTCAGTGCCACGAACCACGATGAACCGCCCTGATTGTTCAGCTTCCGCGTGCATCATCACGCCTTCCCGTGTCGTGGACTGGCGCCGTCCACGCTCGAGCGAGGTCACGACGGACTTCCAACCGCTTCATTCTCCCACCCGGCAAACCGGCCACGACTGATCGCTGGCGGAGCGTTTCCTCCGCCCATCAAGATTGCCGAAGCATGGTCCGTTTTGAAACCCAACTTGCGCGCTGCGGTGCTGGCTATTTGTCATTCGAGATAAGTGTCCGCATCTTTCATGACCTTAACGGGAGAAGACAAAATGGTGGGAAGCCACAATTAACCTAAATTCCGCTGTTGAGAGTTTTGCATTGGACGGAAAGAGCTGAGATGAAGGGACATGGCTTTGACGAACACGACAGAGGCGATTCACCCGCTGGGTGAAGGGGATTTTAGCTTCGCGACCTTGGGCGGCCGGGTCTGACTTTCCGTCACCGACGATGCGCTGACGCCATTTGGCGGGCTGGTGCCGTGGGCTGCCTATACAAAGCATATAGGGATGATAGAACAAATGGCGGTCGATTGTCCGGTGCGACGGACCAGTCTGAATGCGGCTCCGGTTTACG
>JANXSC010000131.1 GCA_025352845.1 Opitutaceae bacterium | reverse complement strand
TGAGACTTTGGCTCGTGCGAAGACGAGCGCGGCCAAAGTCTCACGACTTCGGCTACGGGGTATTCGGATAGGTTCTGAGGTTAAGGAGCTGATGCTTCGCGGATTTTTCCGCCGATGGCCGCCCAATCCCGCAGCATGATTTCGCGCCAACTGTAGCCGGACGTCACGCAGCGTTCCCGACCGCGCGCCGCCACGGTGCGCCGCGCCGCATCATCACCGAGATAGCGCCGCACTTTGCCGACGAGTTCGGTTTCGTCGCCAAAGAACTCCACCTCCTCGCCCTCGCGATAGTGGCGCTGATGTTCCGCCGTGCGCATCGCAAGGAGCATCGTGCCGCACGCCGGAATCTCGTAGCTGCGGCCGGCCGTCTGGTTGTAGTTCCACTCTGAAACAAAACAGAGCCCGATACGCGCGAGCTTCAGCGCCCACACATATTCCTGATCGCCGAGATTGTCGTTCACGTGGCCGGCGAGTTTCGGATTGCTCCCTGCCCGCTCGAGCCAGCGCCGGCCAAACACCTGCACCGGCAAGCCCGCCTCGATCAGCGCGCCGATGCCGCGCTCGGTGCGTGGCTCGTGATGCCCGACGAAAATCACTTCGTGCCGCCACCGCGCGATCAGCGCTGCGTCTGCCATCGGCGCGGCGTCGAACCGGCGCTCATCGTAGCCGAGCTGCGTGAGCACCACGCGGCCCGGCATCACGCGCTGCAGCCGCGCGAAGTCCTGCTCGTTGCTCGTCACGTAGTGATCGTAGAGGGAAGCGTTGGCCGCGAGGCGCAGCCGCGTGAGTTGCAGGCGGAGATTCCGCGGCCACAGCGCGTCGGTCACGTGATGCGCGAGCCGCACGCCCGCGCCGCGCAACGCCCGGAGCGTCGCCGCCGACACCCACTGGCCCTTGTCGATCCAGATGAAATTCAGCCGCTGCTCCCGCGCGAAGCGCAGCAGGTCGCGGTTCAACCGCCGCGAACCCGCGCCCAAGCCCGGGAAGTGTTCGAGCCAGCGCGCCGGCCCGCGGATTTTCAGCGCCGGGTCCGTGTCGAACGGAAACACCGCGGCCTCCACGCTCTGCAGCGCGAGCATTCGCGAGTAGCACGTGCCGCCCTTCTCCAGCGAACCCACGTAGCCGATGCGCAAAGGGGATGACATCACGACTGCGCCGGCCGGCAGGCCGACACCAGATACACGCGCGTGTGGACCGCGTTGCCCAACCCGCCCGTCTCAATCAGATCGAAGAGCATCAGCGCGGCGCGGCAGACCTGCCACAGCAGCCAGCGCAGCGTCGCGATCGGCGCCGTCCATCCCGGCACCGGCCCGGTCTCACGACACTCAATCGCGGCGAAACCAAACAGATCCAGCAGCCGCCCCATGCAGTCCGGGCTCAGCGAAATCTCGTGCGTGAGATCGCCATAGCGCACACGCATGCCGGCCGGCGCACTGGGATTCGGCATCTGCAAAATCAGCCGCCCGCCGGGCTTCAGTGCCGCATGCGCCGCACGGATGAATTCGAGCGCCGCGCCCTTGTCCAAGTGTTCCAAAATATCGATCGCGAGGATAAGGTCCCAGTGGTTTTCCTTTTCGCGCAGCGCCGCCAGTGCATCGCCGCACCGCACATCGAGCCCGGCCGCGCGCGCCTTTTGCGCCTGCTGCTCGCTGATGTCCACGCCCTGCCCCGCGGTGAAACCGAGCGCGCGAAAAACTTGCAACATCTGCCCGCCGCCGCAGCCCACATCGAGAATCGCCGCCTGCGGCGAGGGCGGCAGCCAGCGACGAAAAAAACAGCGATAGGCTCGCGTCCACTGCGCGACGAGGTCGGGCCGCTGGTAGCCGCTCGCCTGAAACTTGGCGGCGTATTGGCGGTAGATGATTTCGCGGTAGTCCATGTTGGAGTCGGGGAAAATTACCAGTCGCCCGCGGTGTCGTCGGCCACGCGCACGTGCGCGCGCAACGCCGCGA
Organism: Opitutaceae bacterium; assembly: GCA_025352845.1. GTDB lineage: Bacteria > Verrucomicrobiota > Verrucomicrobiia > Opitutales > Opitutaceae > ER46. The sequence continues at coordinate 2,212 of JANXSC010000131.1, read as the reverse complement.
AATCCGCCTCTTCCACGGCGATCCAGTTTGAGTAGCAAAAGTTGTCCAGCGTGCGGTCGTAGTGCGCATACCAGAGGAGACCGCGCGGCCGGAGCTTGCACAGCCGGTAGCCCGCGGGCCCGAGCAGCTCAAAGACGTCGCGCAACGAAACGTGCGCCGGAATCCACGTCTTGTTGTATTCCCACTGGATGAAGCGAATCCGCCGCGCCGCAATCGTGCGACGGAAACCGCGAAGCACGCCGACCTCATGTCCCTCCACATCGATCTTCAAAAAATCAATCGTGCGCAGGTCGCGCTCGGCCGCGAAGGCATCGCCGGAAACGGCCGCAATCGTTTCGACGCGGAGACAGGCCTCGCCCGGCATCGCGTAGATCGAGTTGGAGCCCGAGAGCGCGCCGCCGACGCGAATCTCGCAGCGGCCGGGTTGGTCGGACACGGCGGCGTTCACGCATTCGACCTTCGGCTCCGCCGCGAAGCGCGTGCTGATCGAGCGGTAGGTGTCCGACACCGGCTCGAACGCAAATACGCGCCCGCCGTCTGTCGTGCGCATGAAGCGCTCGGCCCAGTCGCCGATGTTGGCGCCCACATCGAGCGCGACCGGCCGCGGCCCGAGGAGCCGGCCCATGATGGTGTCGAGCGTGCGGTATTCGCCGTTGCGCTCGGGGTCGTCGAGATTTTCCCCGCGCGTCCGCCAGTAGACAAAGCCGCCGAGACGGTTGAGCAACCGCCGGCCGAGCACGGCCTCCAGCCCCGCCATCGTCACGTCGATGCACTTGGCTTTGAACTGATTTTCCGTCCGCATGGAATTTTTTGCCGAAAAATTATGGAGCGGCGCTCGCCCTGGCGAGCGACCGCACTTCGCGCTGCAACGCACCCGAAATTAAAAACAGCGCGGTGCCATACCCGGCGATCCCCGCGAGCCCGGGCCACCACGCGGAGAACGCCAAGTGCTGCGCGCCGAACGCCACGCTTCCGCCGACGAGCAGCGCGAGCGCGACCTTCGCGCCTTCGCGCCAAATCGCGCCGCGCGCCTCGGCCTCCACCCGCAGCGCCCGCAACGCGAGCCGGGGGAACATCCACGTCGCCAGCAGCAGGCGCGGCAGCAGCGCGCCCACCAGCAAGCCAGTGACGCCGTAAAAATGCAGCCCGCCCAAAATCCCCGCGACGCTCAGAACGCTAAGCAGACTGTTCACCCGGCAGAAATTCGTCGTCGCCCCGCTCGCCCAGTAGAGATTCGCGAACAAGCCCGAAAAGACGCTCACCGCCAGCGTCAGCGTGAGAATCGCGGCGGCGTTTCCGCCGAGGTAGTGCGACGGCCCGACCCACAAACTCACGAGCGGCTGCAGCAGAAACCATGTGCCCACCGCCGCGCCGCCGAGGAGCCAGAGCAAGCGCCTGCTCGCCTGCGCGACGACTTCGCCGAGCCGCGCCGACTCCCCACGTCCCGAAAGAAAACTGACCGTCGGCGAAACCGCGACCGCCGGCCGCTGAAACAAACTCACGAGCAAATCCACCGGCCGCTTGGTGAGCGCATACGACGTCACCATCCCGCCATCGAGCAAGCGCCCGATCAAAAACAAATCCGCACTCATCGCAAGTGTGCCGGTGAGCTTTTCCACGCCCATCCACTCCAGTGCGCGCAGGTCCACCGGGGAATCTTCACCCTCATCACCCGCTTCGCCTCCGGAGGCACGCAGCCGCGCGAGTTCAGCGCGCACGAGGCGAAGCGAGAGCAGCGCTTGCAGTGTCCCGCGCATCACCACGCCCGCCGGCAGCGCCAGCACGCCGTGCCCCCCGCCGAGCAGCGCCACCGTCGCGACAATCCCGGCCGCCGCGCTCACGACCGCGATCACCGCGTGCGGTCGCGCGTCGCGCAACGCGATCCCCACCGCCGTCGCGTAGCTCGCGAGCAAGCCGAGCGCGACTCCGACCACCGAGAGAAACAGCAGCCACCAGCCGATCGCCGCCGGCACCTGCGCCCGCGGATCGATCTGGCGCAACAGCCAGCCCGAGCCCACCGCCCCGACCACGATCACGATCAGCGCCAGCGCGATACTCAGCCGCAAGCCCTGCCCAGCCAGTCGCGCGGCGCGCAGTGGCCGCGCCCCGCCGAGCGCGTGCGCGATGCGCTGCTGCATCAGCGTCGCCACCCCGGGATCGACGATTGCGATCCACGTCGCCACGCCGCTCGCCACGAGCCACACGCCGAATT
>JANXSC010000021.1 GCA_025352845.1 Opitutaceae bacterium | reverse complement strand
GACACGCGTGTGCTGTCGGTCTGAAACGCGAGCGCGAGGATGTCATACATCAGGCGCACCTGCACATCGAAGGTCTCGAACATCTCGGGCGCCACCACGCCGGGTGGCAGCTTCGGCGGGCCGAATTTCTCCGCGCGCTCGATGCGCGTTTCGATTTCGCGGACAGCGGTGAGATATTCGTCAAGCTTGCGGCGGTCGTTATCACCGAGATGGCCGCTGAGGGTGCGCGCATCGTCGAGCACGAAGTCGAGCACGCTCTTGCGGTAGCGTGCGCGGCGGGCGGCGGCCTCGAGGGTGGCGCCGGCATCGCCGTTGCCGAAGAGCCGCTCAAACGCCGCGCGCGGATCGACCTCGGGGTTCATGGGCTGCGTCTCGGAGCGCCACGAAATGTTGAATTGGTAGGCGCAACTGTAGCCGGAGTCACACGAGCCGCCACGCTGGCCGCTGTCGCAGCTCAACTCCAACGACGGCAGCCGTGTCGCGCCGCCGATCTTGTTCGCCGCGATTTGGTCGGCGGAAACGCCGGCCTTGATGTCGGCGCCGGCGGTTTTGCGCGGATGCACGCCAGTGAGAAATGTCGCCGAGGCCCGCGCGTGCGCGCCGCCGCCGTCGCCGTGCTCATTCGCCGGATCCATCGGGAGGCCGCTGAGCAGCGTGAAGTCGCGTCGGTGCGCAGCGAGCGGTTCGAGAATCGGCGGCAGCTCGTAATCCGCGCCCGTGGCGGCGGGCGTCCAGTCAGCCATGTTTTTTCCGTTCGGCACGTAAACCCACGCGATGCGGCGGGGAAACTTCGTCGCGTCGGTGCCGGCGGCGCGCGCCCGCGCCGGCAGCATCGCATCAAGCACGGGCAGCGCGACCGCGGTGCCCAACCCGCGGAGAAAAGTGCGGCGTGGAATCTGCCAGGTGGGAGTGCTCATGGGTGGGGAGGGGCGAGGGGAATGTCGGAGTTTCGGGCAGAAAACGCGATCGGCTATTGGCCGGCGCGGCGGTGCTGAAAGGGAAAACTCTGCGTGACGGCGAGCATCAGCGTGGAAAATTTGTCACCGCCCGTGCGGAGCGTGGCGGAGATTTTTTCCACGGCCGGGCGGTCGTAATATTCCACGCCGCGGCCGAGGGCGTAGGTGAGCATTTTCTCGGCGAGGCAACGGCGGAAATCGTCGGCGCGTTTGCGTGCGAGCAGTTCGCTCAACTCGGTCGCGCCCGCGAAGGTGTCGCCACCGGCGAGTTTGCCCGATGAATCGATGGCGGCGTCGCCGTCCTTTTCGCGCCACGCGCCGATGGCGTTGAAGTTCTCGAAGCCGAATCCAATCGGGTCCATGCGCGCGTGGCAGGAGGCGCAGGTGGCGTTGGTGCTGTGCTGCTGCATCTGCTCGCGCAGCGTGCCGGTGAGCTGGCGGCCCTTGTCGTCGAGTTCGGGGATGTTGGGCGGCGGCGGTGGGGGCGGGGTGCCGAGCAGATTGTCGAGAATCCATTTGCCGCGTTTCACCGGCGACGTGCGGGTCGGATTGGAAGTGAGCGTGAGCACGCTGCCGTGCGTGAGGACGCCGCGGCGGGGCGTGCGGGCGAGCGAGACCTTTTGAAAATCGTCACCCGTCACGTCGGGCAGCCCGTAAAATTTCGCGAGCCGGGCGTTCACGAATGTGTAGTCGCCGCGCAGAAATTCGAAGACGCTGCGGTCGGCGCGCAGCACGTGCTCGAAGAACAGCTCGGTCTCGCGCTGCATCGCGCCACGCAGCGCGGGGTCGAAGTCAGGAAAGAGTTTTTTGTCCGGCTGCATGTTGCCGAGGCTGCGGACCTCGAGCCACTGGCTCGCGAAATTCTCGACGAGTGCGCGGGCCTTCGGCGACGCGAGCATCCGGCGGACTTGTGTCTCGAGCTGACGCCGCAGCTCGCCGCGTTCGGCGAGGGCGAGCAGTTCCTCGTCGGGCACCGAGCTCCAGAGAAAAAACGAAAGCCGCGAGGCGAAGGCGATTTCGCCGAGGGGAACGGCTTTTACGCCCGACGCGGCCGAGGCGACGGGCGCGGGGGCTTCGCCGATGAACAGGAAGTGCGGCGAGACGAGCGCGGCCTTGAGCGCGAGCTTCACGCCGCCCTCGAAGCTGTCGCCCTCGTCGCGTGCGACGCGATAGAGCCGCGCGAGTTTTTCCAGTTCATCTGACGCCACCGGGCGCCGCCACGCTTGGCGCACAAACGTCCCGATGATGTTACGGGCCGCGCGATCAGATTGGTCTGCACCGTTCGCCGCGAACAACACGCGCAGCGGCTCGGGCAGCGGCGGCTTGATGACCGGTGCGGACAAATCCGCGACTTCGAGATGT
>JANXSC010000014.1 GCA_025352845.1 Opitutaceae bacterium | reverse complement strand
CAGGGGACCCTCGAGCACGAGCGGATTCAGGCTGGCGCGCGCGGCGTAGATGGCGGCGGTGAGCCCGGCGCAGCCGGTGCCGATGATGACGACGTTTTCGACGGAAGGTTGAGACATGGAAAGCGATGAACTGAGAACAAGGTCGCGCGGGGCGCAACTGCGGAGATGAATTTCGCGAGCATCGGAAGTTAGAACGCTAATCTGCGCTGATGATCGGAAGCAGGGCGAGTCGCAGGCGTGCGGGCCTCGCCTAATCGGCGAGGCGCGGGGACTGGCTGGGCCGGGCGGTTCGCATGAGCGAGCATGAGCGGAAATTAGCGGTTCCAATGTTTGGATCGCTAAACGCAGAGGGTGCGTCCGGCTTGCAACGCAATCCACGTGACCCACGCTTCCGCGTTCTATCGGGCCTCCATGAAGAATCTCCGTCTCGTTTCGATATCGCTGGCCGCCGCAGTCACCGTGCTATTTTCGATTGCCGCTGAAACCGCCGCCGAATTCTCCGCGCGCGCCCGTGCGCTGCACGAACGGCTCGTAACGCTGGACACCCACCTCGACACGCCGTTGAGCCTGCGGCGCGCGAATTGGGACATCATGCAACGCCACAATTACGCCGTCGACGGCACGCAGGTGGATTATCCGCGGCTGGTCAAGGGCGGCATCGACGGCGGCTGGTGGGCGATCTACACGGCGCAGGGGCCGCTCACTCCCGCAGGCCGGCAGGCGGCGCGCAACACCGCGCTGCAGACCGCGCTGCGGATTCACCAACTGGTGGCGGCGCATCCGCAGCAATTCGAGCTGGCGCTCACGGCGGACGACGCGGCGCGCATCGCTACTGCCGGCAAACGCGTGTTCTACCTCAGCATGGAAAACGGTTATCCGTTCGGCGAAGATCTCTCGCTCGTCCGGACGTTCTACGAATTGGGCGTGCGGATGGTCAGCCCGGTCCACGTTCTGCACAACGATCTCGCCGACTCCGCGAGCGACGCGAAGGCCAGGGTGTGGGACGGCCTCAGCCCGCTCGGCAAACAGCTCGTGGCCGAATGCAACCGCCTCGGGATCGTGCTCGATGCGTCGCATGCGTCCGACGCCGCGTTCGATCAAATGTTGGAAGTTTCCGCGACGCCCGTGCTGCTCTCGCACTCGAGCTGCCGCACGGTTTGTCCGCACCCGCGCAATATCGATGACGAGCGGATGCGCCGGCTCGCGGCCCGCGGCGGAGTTATCCAGTTAAATACCGTCAGTGCCTACGTCATCGACACGCCGGCGAATCCCGGACGCAACCAGGCGATGGCCGATCTCCGCGCGAAATACGGCAACCGCGGCGGGCTCACAGAGGAGCAGAATCAGGCGATGCTCCGCGAGCGCCGCGAGATCGTGGCGAAGTTTCCGGTGCCGATGGCGACGTTCGACGATTTCCTAAAGCACGTCCTTCATGCGCTGAAGATCGTCGGCCCGGAGCACGTGGGATTTGGCGCGGATTGGGACGGCGGCGGCGGTGTCACCGGGATGGAGGACGTGAGTTTCTGCTACAAGATCACCGAGGCGCTGCTGCTGGCCGGCTACACGGAAAAGAATCTGGCGAATATTTGGGGCGGCAATGCGTTGCGGTTGCTCCGCGCGGCCGAGGACTACGCGAAGTCGCTGAAATAAGCGTGGGCCGGCCGGCTTCGCGCCGGGGCGCATTTCACTTTCTTGCAGTGGTGGCCGATGCCGGGTGTAATGCGGTCAGCCTGACCGCCTTGATCGACCCAGCACGCGCAGGCTGCCCGTGCTACGTTGCGGCGTGTTTCCTCTCAAGGAAGCGTGCAAGAAAATGAGACGCGCCCCTTCGCGCCGGCCGCGCGCTTCGCCGCTTGCCACTCCATCGTTGAAAACCGCAACGTAACGCCATGGCCCTTGACGCCTCAGCGCTCCACGCCCGGCTCTTCACCATCGACACGCACTGCGATACGCCGACGGCGCGCTTCATGCAGGCCGGCTGGGATTTTTCCGCGCGGCACGATGCCGGTACGGGCGGCTCGCAGTGCGACCTGCCGCGGATGCGCGACGGCGGTGTCGATGCGATGGTGTTTGCGGTTTATGTCGGCCAGGCCGCGCGCTCGACCGAGGGTCTCGCCGCGGCGCACGACATGGCGGTGCGCTGCTTCGAGCGCACGCGGGCCGTGCTCGCCGGGAAAAAATCCGAGTGCGAACTCGCGCTCTGCGCCGACGATGCCCTGCGTCTCAAGGCGGAGGATCGCCGCGCGATTTATCTCAGCATTGAAAATGCCTATTCGCTCGGACGCGATCCGGGCAACGTCGCGGAATTTCATCGCCTCGGCGTGCGCATGCTGGGCCTCACGCACATGCTCAATAACGACGTCGCCGATTCCTCCACCGATCCGCGCGGACCGGAGTGGGGCGGCCTGAGTCCGCTCGGCCGCGAGATCGTCGCCGAGTGCAACCGCCTCGGCATCGTGCTCGACGCCTCGCACGCCAGCGACGCCACGCTCCGCGATCTGTTGGAGCTGTCGCGCGCGCCGGTCGTTCTTTCGCACAGCGATTGCCGCGCCCTCTGCGATCACCCGCGCAACGTCGGCGACGACTTGCTGCGCGCCCTCGCCAGCAAGGGCGGCGTCATCCACATGAACGCGCTCCCCGTGTCGCTCGTCGCCGAGCCCGGCAACGGCCGCACCGTCGCGATCACCGAGGTTCTCATGCGTTACCAGCATCTCGTGCCCACGCCCGCGATGCTCGCCGCCGCCGACGTGGAGTATGATTTCGCCTGCGCCGCGCACCCGAACCCGACGGTGACGCTCGACGATTTCATCCGCCACCTCGAGCACGCCGCGTCGATCGCGGGCGTCTATCACGTCGGCATCGGCTGCGATCTCGACGGCGGCGGCGGCTCCTTCCCGCGCCTGCGCGACGTGAGCGAATACCCCAACATCACCGGCGCCCTCGTCGACCGCGGCTGGAAAAGCCCCAACATCGGCCTCGTCTGGGGTCTGAACACGCTCCGCGTCATGCAAGCAGCGGAGCAGGTGGCGCGGGGGTGAGGGGAGTTTACTACTTTGCCCGAAAGCTCATTATTTGGGCTTTGTCCGCCCAATCGGATAATCTCTGAAATCCAAATGAGTCTGCACGGTATCTACGTGTGTGGATGATTTTAGACTAACCTCCGAAGCCGGTCGTCCAACGTAGATGGAACGAGCTGCGTGTAGGTCCTTTTTTCGCGTCGCAGAAGATTCAAAATCTTTGATGGCTACCGGCGTTGCTACATTGAGGATAGGGGCGCCGACGGAGCAAAGAAACTCGTCCTTTGTGAAACGACGGTAGCTCACACAGTCACGGTATGGTAGGAATCCGTAGTCATAAATGTGTAGGAGTTCTCCTTTGCGAAGATGGACGAACACTGGCTTTCTACATGATTGGATGATCTTGCTGAATCTAGGCCATCGCAATTGGCCCGATGTTTCAGAGGGATAATCCAGCCTGTGTGCGGTTTTCCGCATGTCGAAAATCCAAAGCATTTTGCCATAATATTCCTCGCGAACTGATACTTCACTGGAGGGCAAATATGAGTGCTGAAGTTCGATCACATATCTTGGCGTGCGAATATCACAACGATGCGATCCGATTCGAACTTCGCGCCAATCCGGCAGAAATAGTTCTTTCCATTTTTTATGCCATGCGGTCTCGGGCTCAGACCACGGATCGCAATCCTTCGTTTTGTGCGCCCAATGCCAGGCCGCGTGTTCACCGCACTTTGCGATTACTTCGCCTTCGCAGATACCACAGGACGCGCGACGCTGCTTACGCGTCGCTACTATTTTTTCACCATTGAGATATGCGTAGAGCACGGATCGTTTTCACCACCCGTAACTCCGCTTCATCCGCAGCGGTTGGTAGAGTTCCGGGGCGAGTTCGGTGAGGAAGCGGCTGGGGGTTTGGAGCATCGCGGGGCCGCCTTTCGTGTTCACCTTGGGGAAGCAGAGGTAGAGTTCGTCGCGGGCGCGGGTGACGGCGACGTAGAAGAGGCGGCGCTCTTCCTCCACGTCGCCGGCCTCGATTGCGCGGCGCAGGGGAAAGCTGCCGTCGGCGAGGCTGATGAGGAAGACGGCGGCGTATTCGAGGCCCTTGGCCTGATGCACGGTCGTGAGGCGCAGCGCGTCGGCGTCGGGATCGGCG